>NZ_LZJD01000022.1:0-83101 GCF_001666875.1 Mycobacterium sp. E802 | reverse complement strand
CGTCTGTTCGGCGGGAGAAATCAGGTGATGCCGAGCCGGTCGATGAGCATCAGAAAGGCCGCGGCGAAATCGTTGTCGGCCGTCGCGATCCGCACCGCATCCCAGTCCACCTGTTCGCGCACTGCGCGGGCGGCCGGCAGCAGCGCCGCGAAATCGCAATGGTGCTCATTGAGCGACCGGAGTTTCTCCGACACCACCACCGTCGGTGGCAACACCGGCATCCGGATCGCCAGCACGTCGAGCACCTCGGCCGAACCGAGCAGTTCGGGGCCCACCGACTTCCCGTTGAGTTGGTAGAGCACGTCGACGAGGACGTCATCGTCGGGATAGGCCTTGAACAACCAATCTTCGGGCACGTGCACGATCTGAAATCCGGCCTTGCGCAGCGTCACCTCGGCGGCCTCGGCGTCGGTTTCGGACACGACGAAATCGACGTCGTGCACCGGCTCGGGTGCGCCGTAAGCCCACAACGCATAGCTACCGGCCAGCGCGAAGTCGGGTCCGTGCGTCTTGAATGCCGAGGCCGCGCGTTTGAGCGCGTCACGCAGGTCATCGTTGCGGTCGAGCACGGTGCCATCCCGGGGTCTCGGGCATCGTCATGGTGGTCGGATGCAGTTGTGGGTATGGAGTACCCATGCGGCTGGCAACTTTCAACATTCTGCACGGACGAAGCGTCCACGACGGCGACGTCGACCTGAGCCGATTGGCCGACGCGGTGGCCGAACTCGACGCCGACATCCTGGCATTGCAGGAAGTCGACTATGATCAGCCCCGTTCGGGAAAGGCCGACCTGACCGCCGTGGCGGCCGAGGCGATGAACGCCGTGAACCACCGGTTCGTCGCCGCGATCTCCGGAACACCGGGCGCCACCTGGATGGCCGCCACCGGCAGCGAACAGCCCGGAACCGCCGCCTACGGCATCGCCCTGCTGTCGCGGTATCCGGTGGAGAACTGGCAGGTGGTACGGCTGCCGCGCATTCCGTTCCGATTCCCGATGTACGTCTCGGGAATCCAGCAGTTCCGGATCATCCACGAGGAACCGCGGGCGGCAGTGGTCGCCCGTGTCGACACCCCGCTGGGCCCGATGACGGTAGCCAACACCCACCTGTCGTTCGTCCCGAACTGGAACCGGGTGCAACTGCGCCACCTGGTGCGGGATCTGCGGGGTTTCCCTGGTCCGCGCCTGCTCATGGGGGACCTCAACATGGGACCGGGCCGGCCGGCCCGCTGGCATCCGCTCGGCAGCGCACCGACATTCCCGGCCGATGAGCCCACGACGCAACTCGACCACATCCTCACCGACGATCCGAGCCTGACCGCCGGGGACTGCACCGCACCGCGTCTGGCGATCTCGGATCACCGGGCGTTGGTTGTCGACATCCCGGTGTCCGCCAAGCCGTAGGGTTTTCCGATGCACGTCACGTCAGTGGAGACGACGGAGCTGTTTGCCGGGCCCGACGACGCGCCTCGGCAGCTGGTCCGGGTGCGCTACGCGGGTTGCACGGCGCCGACGCCGGTGCGGATCAGCGGCGACGGACTGTCCGGAGAGGCGGTCGCGGCGCCCGGGGAAGGCATCGTCGAGGTCCCGGTCGATGTCGAACGCGGCGTGCCGGGGCAGGTCCGGCAGGCCCGGGTGAACACGACCGACTTCGAATTCACCGTCGCCGAGCCCGGCTGGACCATGTACATGATCAGCCACTTCCACTACGACCCGGTCTGGTGGAACACCCAGGCCGCCTACACGAGCGTATGGACCGAAGACCCGCCCGGCCAGTGCCGGCAGACCAACGGATTCGACCTGGTCCACGCCCACCTGGAAATGGCCCGTCGCGAACCGGAATACAAGTTCGTGCTCGCCGAGGTGGACTACCTCAAGCCCTACTGGGACGCCCGCCCGGAGGACCGGGCCGACCTTCGCCGGTTCATCGCCGAGGGGCGCGTCGAGATCATGGGCGGCACCTACAACGAGCCCAACACCAACCTCACCAGTCCCGAGACTGCCATCCGGAACTTCGTGCACGGCATGGGTTTTCAGCGCGATGTACTGGGTGCCAAGCCGGCCACCGCGTGGCAACTCGACGTGTTCGGGCATGATCCGCAGTTTCCCGGGATGGCCGCCGACGCCGGGCTGACCTCCAGTTCTTGGGCGCGCGGGCCACATCATCAGTGGGGGCCGATGCAACATGACGGTGACCCCGAGCGGATGCAGTTCGCCAGCGAGTTCGAGTGGATTGCCCCGTCGGGCCGCGGATTGTTGACCCACTACATGCCCGCGCACTACTCGGCCGGATGGTGGATGGACTCCGCCGCCTGTCTGGCCGACGCGGAGGGGTCCACGTACGCGCTGTTCGCCAAACTCAAACGAGTTGCGTTGACCCGCAACGTGTTGTTGCCCGTCGGCACCGACTACACGCCGCCCAACAAGTGGGTCACCCAGATCCACCGGGACTGGAACGCGCGATACGCCTGGCCCAAGTTCGTGTGTGCGCTGCCATCGGAGTTCTTCGCGGCGGTGCGGGAGGAGGCCGCGTGCCGGGGCATCACGCCCTCGCCGCAGACCCGCGACATGAACCCGATCTACACCGGCAAAGACGTCTCCTACATCGACACCAAGCAGGCCAACCGGGCCGCCGAGGACGCGGTGCTCGACGCGGAGAAATTCGCCGTGTTCGCCGGGCTGCTCGGCGGCGCCGACTATCCGCAGGCGGCACTGGCCAAGGCCTGGGTGCAACTGGCCTACGGCGCCCACCACGACGCCATCACCGGCTCGGAGTCCGATCAGGTGTATCTCGACCTGCTGACGGGCTGGCGGGACGCCTGGGAATTGGGCGTCACGGCGCGCGACAATTCACTGCGCCTGCTCTCCGAAGTGGTCGACGGTTCCGTGGTGGTGTGGAACACGCTGGCGCACAACCGGTCCGACATCGTCACCGTGCACCTGGACACTCCGTTTCCCGGCGCGCTGTACGACAGCGACGGCAACGAGGTCCCTGTGCTCGTCGAGCACGGTGGGCTGACGGTCAGCTGGCGGGCCCACGATATGCCGTCCCTGGGCTGGCGGTCCTACCGGTTCGGGGACGGAGCCGGCGGTGGATGGGAGCCGTTGGCCGGAGCCGAAATCACCAACGGGCGCTACCGGTTACGTGTGGACGTCGCCCGCGGCGGCGGGGTGTGCTCATTGACCGACGACGGCCGTGAGCTCGTTGCCGACGGTCGCGTCGGCAACGAGCTGGCCGTCTACGAGGAGTATTCGGCGCACCCCGAGGCCGGCGAGGGCCCCTGGCACCTGTTGCCCGCCGGGGGCGTGCAATGCTCGTCGGCCTTCCCGGCCGAGTCCGTGCAGTGCTACCGCAGTGCACTGGGGCAACGGGTGATCGTGCGTGGCCGGATCGGAGATCTGTTGCGCTACACCCAGATCCTCACGCTCTGGGACGGCGTGGACCGGGTCGACTGCCGCACCACGATCGACGAGTTCACCGGAGCCGACCGACTGGTACGCCTGCGCTGGCCGTGCCCGGTGCCCGGGGCGCTGCCGGTCAGTGAGGTCGGCGACGCGGTGATCGGGCGCGGGTTCGGGTTGATGCACGCACACGGCGCCGACACTGCCGTCGACGCGGCACAGCATCCCTGGACGCTGGACAATCCGGCCTACGGCTGGTTCGGACTGTCCTCGGCCGTGCGGATACGCATCGGCTCGGATGTCCGCGCCGTATCAGTGGCAGAGGTGATCGCCCCCGACGCCGAGGGAGTGGACCCGCGGAACCTGATGGTGGCCCTGGTGCGGGCCGGGGTGACCGCGACGTGCAGTGCCGCCGACAAACCCCGCTACGGTGACCTCAGCGTGGACTCGAACCTGCCCGATGCCCGCTTCTCGCTCGGCGGTCCGGACGAAAACCCGTTCACTGCCGCAGTTCTCGCAGAAGCCGATGTGTCCTACGCCGATGAGGTCAAACGGCAGCTCGAGGAGACCGGCTCAGCGCGAGTGTGGGTGCCCGCCGCGGCGGCCCTGACCGACCACTGGGTGCCCGGTGCTGATCTGCGCGGTGTGCGCGCGTTGCCGGTGCTGATCCTGGCCGGCGACCTCGACGCGGCCGTGGACGAGTTGGCCGACGCAGAGATCGCCGTCACCCAGCAGGCGCCGTCGGCGGTCGAATCGTTCGACGACCGCACGGTCGCCCTGCTCAACCGCGGAGTGCCGAGCTTCGCCGTCGAGCCCGACGGCACACTGCACACGTCGCTCATGCGGTCCTGTACGGGCTGGCCGTCGGGCACGTGGATCGACCCGCCGCGGCGCACTGCGCCGGACGGCTCCAACTTCCAATTGCAGCATTGGACACACACATTCGACTACGCCCTGGTCACCGGTATCGGGGATTGGCGCACGGTCGGAGTGGCATCGAGCGCCGCGGAATTCAGCCGGCCGCTGCAGCCGGTGGTCGTGCAATCCGAGGAGGTCGGCGGGCTGCCGCCCTGGGGCTCACTGCTGGAGATCGAGCCGGCCGGCGTCGTGCAACTCGGTGCGCTCAAAGCCACCGGTAATCCGCTGGCGTCGGGCAGTGCGCGCAGCGCCGACCCGGCCGCGGGGGTAACTGCCCGGTTGATCGAGATCACCGGCAAGGCCACCGAAGTGACCCTGCGCTCCGGACTGCGCACCGTGTCCACCGCGGTGAACCTGAACCTGCTGGAAGAGCCTGTGCCCGACCAGCCTGACCGGTTGAGCCTGCACGGCTACCAGATCGCCACGATATCGACGGAATTGAACCTGCCGCAGGTGCTGCGGCGCGAGCACCAGCAGCTGGCTCCCGAAGCCGAGACGGCGCAGCCGCTCTACGCCCGGTACTGGCTGCACAACCGCGGCCCCGCCCCGTTGGGTGGCCTGCCGGCCGTCGCCTACCTGCATCCTGACGGCGTCACCGCGCAAGCCGGCACCGATGTGACGCTGCGACTGACGGCGGCCAGCGACTGCACCGACGCCGCCCTGCACGGCCAGATCCGGCTACACGCGCCGGCAGGATGGGCGGTGCAGCCCACCGAACTGCCCTACCTGCTGCCGCCCGGTGAGCATCTGGAAACCGATGTGCTGCTGCGCGTCCCGGCCACTGTCGAACCAGGGCTGTACCCGCTGCGCGCCGAACTCTCGGTGACCGGCAGCGGTGCGGAGGCCTTGCCGCAGTCCTGGCGCCAGGTGGTCGAGGACGTCTGCATCGTCACCGTCGGCGAACCGGGCCACCACGTGCTCACCCTCGTCTCCGAGCCGCAACCGGTCGACGTCCAGGCCGGCGAGACCGCGCAGCTGTCGGTCACCGTCGGCACCGACGCGCACAGCAGCCTGTCCGCCGAGGCCCATGTGATCAGCCCGTGGGGCACCTGGGAATGGATCGGACCGGCCGCGGTGGGCACGGAGATCCCCGCGGCCGGTACCGCCGAGATCGTGTTCGACGTCGCACCGCCACCGTGGCTGGAGCCGGGGCAATGGTGGGCACTGGTCCGGGTGGGATGTGCCGGACGGCTGGTCTATTCGTCGGCGGTCACGGTGACGGTGCGATGAACACGGCGTGGGCGGCCCAGGTGGCTGGAAAGCCGGTGTGGGTCAAGGAGATCGACGATCGGGAAACCGCGGTGCGGGCCGGTAACCGGGCGGCAGCGCTGCCGCGGGCGGGCACCAGCGAGGGGCGTCAACTGCGCCGCTGGCTCACACAGCTGGTGACCGCCGAACGGGTGGTGGCCGAGGAGGCGGCAGTGCGCGGCCTGACTGCCGATGGTGCCCCGGCGCTGGAGGCGGTGCTGCCCGACACGTCCGCCCGGTTGCAGATCGGCAGCGTCGCCGCGGCGGTGCTGGCGGACCCCCTGGCCCGTGCGGTCTTCACTGAAGTGACTGCGGCAGTGCGGGTTTCGGAGTCGCAGGTGGCGGCGTATCACGCCCGGAATCCACTGCGCTTCGCTATCGCGGGGCGCGGGCCGAACGGCTGGCACACTGCGCCCGTCGCGCCGGCGCTGGACGCGGTCCGTGACCAGATTTCCTCGCACCTGCGTGCCGCCGTGCGCCGGCAGGCGTTTCGGCAATGGCTCGACGCGCAATGTGCGGCACTGGTGCAACTGGCCCCCGGCTACGAACATCCCGGTGATCCCCGCCAGCCCGACAACACGCACAAGCACTGAAGGTGACCCTGCATGACACTCACAGCGGCCCTCGACATCGGCGGCACCAAGATCGCGGCCGGCCTGGTCGACCCGGACGGTGAACTGGTCCATCGGTCGCAACTGCCGACGCCCGACGGGGACGCGGAAACGGTGTGGGGTGTGGTCGAGACGTTGCTCGCCGAGACCTCGCGGATTGCCGGTGGCGCGGTCACCGGCGTCGGCGTCGCCTCGGCCGGACCGATCCACCTGCTCAACGGCACCATCAGCCCGATCAACATCCCGCAGTGGCAGGACTTTCCGATTGTCGAGCGGGTGGCAGCCGTGACGCGGTTGCCGGTGCGGCTCGGCGGGGACGGGCTGTGTATGGCGCTGGGGGAGCAATGGCGTGGTGCGGGCCGGGGCGCACAATTCCTGCTCGGCATGGTGGTGTCGACCGGGATCGGTGGGGGTTTGGTCCTCGACGGGATGCCGTATGACGGCCGCACCGGTAATGCGGGGCACGTCGGCCACGTCGTCGTCGACCCGGACGGCGGTGAGCCGTGTACGTGCGGTGGGCACGGCTGCGTCGAGACCGTTGCATCGGGCCCCAGCATGGTGCGGTGGGCCCGGCGACAGGGGTGGACCGGTACCGATGCGAAGGCGCTGGGCGATGCAGCCGGCCTAGGAGATCAGTTGGCGCTCAAGGCCTTTGATCGTGGTGGGCGGGCGGTGGCGGCGATGATCGCGTCGGTGGCCGCGGTGTGCGACCTGGACCTCGTGGTGATCGGTGGAGGAGTGGCCAAGTCGGGGGCGCTGCTGTTCGACCCGCTACGAAAAGCGTTGGCGCACTATGCCGGGCTGGACTTCCTGCGTGGGCTGCGCGTGGTGGCCGCCGAACTCGGCGGCGATGCCGGCCTGGTGGGTGCGGCGGCCCTGGCCCGCGGCTGATCGCGCTGCTTCTGCATGTGGGTGCGGCCCCAGTCGCACAGCGCCTGCAGGACCGGGGCCAGTGTCGTGCCGTAGTCGGAGATCGAGTAGTGCACGCAGGGCGGCACCGTCCCCGCGTCGTGACGGTCGATGATCCCAGCGTCGACCAGATCATGCAGATGCCGGATGAGCATGCGCTCGGTGATGTCGGGGATGCTGCGGCGCAACTCGGCGGTGCGCATCGGCCCGTCGCTCAACCGCCACAGGATCGTGCCCTTCCAGCGTCCGTCGATGACCGACAGCGTCGCGTCGATCGGGCACTCGCCGATCTCCTTCTTCGGAACCGCCATCGCTCTCCTTGCTGACTAATTTGTCAGTACCTTGTTTTTTGTCAGCTTAGCGACCACTGTCGATGTATGGAAGAAGCGCTACAAATACTCGCCGTCGTCGTCCTTGGCCCACTGGTCGGCGTCGAGTTCGGCGTGGCCGCGTTCACCAACCCGATCCTGCAGCGGTTGCCTGACACCGCTTACCGGCAGGCTCGCGGCAGCGGAGGCCGGATCCTCGGGACGGTGATGCCGTTCTGGTACCTGGGCGCGGTGGGGCTCATGATCGCCGCGGCGGTCTGGAACCCGGCCCCGTTGCTCATCACCGCGATCGTGCTGATGGGCTTGATCGTCGTGATCACACTCACCACGCTGGTGCCGATCAACAACCGCGTCGCTGCCGGCTCCTGGAGTGACGGGGACAGTGCCACCGACGTCGCGCAGTTCCACGAGTGGGTGCGTCGCTGGGACCGTCTGCACTGGGTGCGGGTCGGACTGCTGGCGGCGGCCTTTGTGTTGCTGGTGGTCGCGGGCGCACGCTGACGCCGAGGGGCGACGCGTTTTGGCTGATCGGTAGGTGTTCGGCTACTCTGGTCGAGTTCCACCGAAGACCGTCGGTCACCAGTGAGCGCTTGCGCGAATTGGTTGAAGGTCCCGGATATCCGGGCGGCCCACGCAGGAGGACGAGGCTAGACCAGTTTCGTGCTGGGTATCTGTGCGCCCCGACCTGTCTGCGTCGGGGCGTTCGTCATTTCCGGGCCGGCACCCGGTTGGCGGTTCGAGGCGGGACGCCCGATACCCACCACAAGGAGGCATGCATGGCCAAGGCTGAAAAGGCCACGGCGGTTGCCGACATTGCCGAGCAGTTCAAGGCGTCGACGGCCACCGTCGTCACCGAGTACCGCGGGCTGACTGTGGCGAACCTGGCTGAGCTGCGTCGTTCCCTCGGCGACTCCGCCACGTACACCGTCGCCAAGAACACTCTGGTGAAGCGCGCTGCGTCCGAAGCCGGCATTGAAGGTCTCGACGAGCTGTTCGCCGGTCCCACGGCGATCGCGTTCGTCCAGGGTGAGCCCGTTGACGCCGCCAAGGCGATCAAGAAGTTCGCCAAGGACCACAAGGCGCTCGTCATCAAGGGCGGCTACATGGACGGCAAGGCGCTGTCCGTCGCCGAGGTCGAGAAGATCGCCGATCTCGAATCCCGCGAGGTGCTGCTCGCCAAGCTGGCAGGTGCCATGAAGGGCAACCTGTCCAAGGCCGCAGGCCTGTTCAACGCTCCCGCTTCTCAGGTGGCCCGCCTCGCCGCGGCGCTGCAGGAGAAGAAGGCCGGCGAAGAAGCCGCTTAACCGCACAATCCACCCACACATCTGTAAGAAAAATCAGGAAGGACCATCACCATGGCCAAGCTGTCCACCGACGAACTGCTCGACGCTTTTAAGGAAATGACCCTGCTGGAGCTCTCTGAGTTCGTGAAGCAGTTCGAAGAGGTCTTCGAGGTCACCGCGGCCGCTCCGGTCGCCGTCGCCGCTGCCCCGGGTGCCGCCGCCGGCGGTGCCGCCGAGGCCGGCGAGGAGCAGTCGGAATTCGACGTCATCCTCGAGGGTGCCGGCGACAAGAAGATCGGTGTCATCAAGGTCGTCCGCGAGATCGTCTCCGGCCTGGGCCTGAAGGAAGCCAAGGATCTGGTCGACGGCGCTCCCAAGCCGCTGCTGGAGAAGGTCTCCAAGGAGGCCGCCGAGGACGCCAAGGCCAAGCTCGAGGCCGCCGGCGCCAGCGTCACCGTCAAGTAGTTCACCACTGGACTGCGAGAACCCCCGAATCCCCTCGGATTCGGGGGTTCTTTGCTGTTCACGCCGGATTGGACTGAAAGTGCACGGGGTATATAGGGACAAGCACGTGTGGGTGGTACGCCGTGCGCTATGGTGACTCAAGCCACAGGCCGCAGCAGGTGGCGGGGTGAGCCGTAGGCGGAAGGATCTTTGATGGGCGTCCAAATCGATGTGACGGGGCTGAGTAAATCTTTCGGATCGTCAAAGATCTGGGAAGACGTCACGATGTCGATTCCCGCCGGCGAAGTCAGTGTGCTGCTGGGCCCGTCGGGTACCGGTAAGTCGGTGTTCCTGAAGTCCCTGATCGGCCTGCTGCGCCCCGAGCGCGGCTCGATCGTCATCGACGGCACCGACATCCTGCAGTGCTCGGCCAAGGAGCTCTACGAGATCCGCACACTGTTCGGTGTGCTGTTCCAGGACGGCGCGCTGTTCGGCTCGATGAACATCTACGACAACACCGCCTTCCCGTTGCGTGAGCACACGAAGAAGAGCGAGAGCGAAATCCGCAACATCGTGATGGAGAAGCTCGAGCTCGTCGGTATGCCCAACGACGGTCACAAGTTCCCCGGCGAGATCTCCGGCGGTATGCGCAAGCGTGCCGGCCTGGCCCGCGCCCTGGTGCTCGACCCGCAGATCATCCTCTGTGACGAGCCGGACTCCGGTCTCGACCCGGTGCGTACCGCGTACCTGTCCCAGCTGCTGATCGACATCAACGCCCAGATCGACGCCACGGTGCTGATCGTGACGCACAACATCAACATCGCCCGCACCGTGCCCGACAACATCGGCATGCTGTTCCGCAAGCAGCTGGTCATGTTCGGCCCGCGTGAGGTGCTGCTGACCAGCGAGGAGCCCGTCGTCAAGCAGTTCCTCAACGGCCGCCGCATCGGCCCGATCGGCATGTCGGAGGAGAAGGACGAGGCCACCGCGGCCGCCGAGCAGGCCATGCTCGACCGTGGCCAGCATGACGGTGGTGTCGAGGAGATCGAGGGCGTGCCGCCGCAGCTGACCGCCACCCCGGGTATGCCCGAGCGTCAGGGTGTGGCCCGCCGTCAGGCCCGGGTGCGCGAGATCCTGCACACCCTGCCGCCGGCTGCCCAGGCCGCGATCCTCGACGACCTCGACGGCACCCACAAGTACGCGGTGCACGAGTTCGGTGACGAGCCGACGACGCGCCACCACCGCGTGGTCGAGGACGACGCCCCGACCGGCGCCATCGAAGTACCGCAGCAGACGCAGCAGAGCTGAGTTTCGTCAATCAGGCCGGGCCCGCGGGCCCGGCCTGATTTGTGTCGTGGAGCAGGAGCTGACCTGCGGCCGGAGCCCACGGGGCGGCGGTAGGCAGTCGGTCGGCGCGGGAACTGCAGTTCAGACAACATTTCGCCGCATGAAACCGCGCGTCACCCCTTGACGGAAGGCCCCGGACAGGCCAATCTGTTGGGCAGAATGCGTGAAGGGTTGAGGGACGCCAGCCAGCGCCGAGTGATCCGTTTCATGCAGTGGATGTGTGGTGGTCGAGGAATGCTCGTTGAATAACTGGCGGACGTGCGCTATCGTTGGACGTTGCGCTGGCTGCATCCTGCCCATCTCACCTGACCTGCACATCGTAGTTCTAGCCTGAGCATTGCTCAGCACCTAGTCCTTAGTGCCGTGCGTATGGGTTTCGGACAGGCTGAAGCAGGAAGTAGCCAGCCGAACCGACGCAGAATCGCGGCCTAACGGACCGGCAACCGGATTTTCGGAAGCGCTCCGGACAGTCGCATGAGGTGCTGGAAGGATGCATCTTGGCAGTCTCTAGCCAGAGCACAGCGAACGCTAACACCAATAACTCCGTCCCAGGAGCACCGAACCGAGTTTCATTTGCCAAGCTCCGTGAACCGCTTGAGGTTCCGGGGCTTCTGGACGTTCAGACCGATTCTTTCGACTGGCTCGTGGGTTCGGACGAATGGCGGCAGAAGGCCGTCGATCGCGGTGAGACCGACCCCAAAGGCGGGCTCGAAGAGGTGCTCGAAGAGCTCTCCCCGATCGAGGATTTCTCGGGCTCGATGTCGCTGAGCTTCTCCGACCCGCGCTTCGACGAGGTCAAGGCTCCGGTCGACGAGTGCAAAGACAAGGACATGACGTACGCGGCCCCGCTGTTCGTCACGGCCGAGTTCATCAACAACAACACCGGTGAGATCAAGAGCCAGACGGTCTTCATGGGTGACTTCCCGATGATGACCGAGAAGGGCACCTTCATCATCAACGGCACCGAGCGTGTCGTGGTGAGCCAGCTCGTGCGCTCTCCCGGTGTGTACTTCGACGAGAGCATCGACAAGTCCACCGAGAAGACGCTGCACAGCGTCAAGGTGATCCCCGGCCGCGGTGCGTGGCTGGAGTTCGACGTCGACAAGCGCGACACCGTCGGCGTGCGCATCGACCGCAAGCGTCGTCAGCCGGTCACCGTGCTGCTCAAGGCGCTGGGCTGGACCAACGAGCAGATCACCGAGCGCTTCGGCTTCTCCGAGATCATGATGGGCACCCTCGAGAAGGACAGCACCGCCGGTCCCGACGAGGCGCTGCTGGACATCTACCGCAAGCTGCGTCCGGGCGAGCCGCCGACCAAGGAGTCTGCGCAGACCCTGCTGGAGAACCTGTTCTTCAAGGAGAAGCGCTACGACCTGGCCCGCGTCGGCCGCTACAAGGTCAACAAGAAGCTGGGCCTGCACGGGAAGGACGGTGCCCAGTCGTTCACTTCCACCACCCTGACCGAGGAAGACGTCGTCGCCACCATCGAGTACCTGGTGCGCCTGCACGAGGGCCAGACCACGATGACCGTCCCGGGCGGCGTCGAGGTCCCGGTCGAAGTCGACGACATCGACCACTTCGGTAACCGTCGTCTGCGTACCGTCGGCGAGCTGATCCAGAACCAGATCCGCGTGGGCCTGTCCCGCATGGAGCGCGTCGTGCGTGAGCGCATGACCACCCAGGACGTCGAGGCGATCACGCCGCAGACCCTGATCAACATCCGTCCCGTCGTGGCGGCGATCAAGGAATTCTTCGGCACCAGCCAGCTGTCGCAGTTCATGGACCAGAACAACCCGCTGTCGGGTCTGACCCACAAGCGTCGTCTGTCGGCGCTGGGCCCGGGCGGTCTGTCCCGTGAGCGTGCCGGCCTTGAGGTCCGCGACGTGCACCCCAGCCACTACGGCCGCATGTGCCCGATCGAGACCCCTGAGGGTCCGAACATCGGTCTGATCGGCTCGCTGTCGGTGTACGCCCGGGTCAACCCGTTCGGCTTCATCGAGACGCCTTATCGGAAGGTTGTGGACGGGGTCGTTACTGACCAGGTCGACTACCTGACCGCCGACGAGGAGGACCGCCACGTCGTGGCGCAGGCCAACTCGCCGACCGACGCCGACGGGCGCTTCACCGAAGACCGCGTCATGGTCCGCAAGAAGGGCGGCGAGGTCGAGTTCGTGGCGGCCGACCAGGTCGACTACATGGACGTCTCACCGCGCCAGATGGTGTCGGTCGCGACGGCGATGATCCCGTTCCTCGAGCACGACGACGCCAACCGTGCCCTGATGGGTGCCAACATGCAGCGCCAGGCGGTTCCGCTGGTGCGCAGCGAGGCCCCGCTGGTCGGTACCGGCATGGAGCTGCGCGCCGCGATCGACGCCGGCGACGTCATCGTCTCGGAGAAGGCCGGCGTGGTCGAAGAGGTCAGCGCCGACTACATCACCGTGATGGCCGACGACGGCTCCCGGCACACCTACCGGATGCGCAAGTTCGCCCGGTCGAACCATGGCACCTGCGCCAACCAGCGTCCGATCGTGGACGCCGGCCAGCGGGTCGAGGCCGGCCAGGTCGTCGCCGACGGTCCGTGCACCGAGAACGGTGAGATGGCCCTGGGCAAGAACCTGCTCGTGGCGATCATGCCGTGGGAAGGCCACAACTACGAGGACGCGATCATCCTGTCCAACCGTCTGGTTGAAGAGGACGTGCTCACCTCGATCCACATCGAAGAGCACGAGATCGATGCCCGCGACACCAAGCTGGGCGCCGAGGAGATCACCCGGGATATCCCGAACGTCTCCGACGAGGTGCTGGCCGATCTCGACGAGCGCGGCATCGTCCGCATCGGTGCCGAGGTCCGCGACGGCGACATCCTGGTCGGCAAGGTCACCCCGAAGGGTGAGACCGAGCTGACCCCGGAAGAGCGCCTGCTGCGTGCCATCTTCGGTGAGAAGGCCCGTGAGGTTCGCGACACCTCGCTGAAGGTGCCCCACGGTGAGTCCGGCAAGGTCATCGGCATCCGCGTGTTCAGCCGCGAGGATGACGACGAGCTGCCTGCCGGCGTCAACGAGCTGGTCCGCGTGTACGTGGCCCAGAAGCGCAAGATCTCCGACGGCGACAAGCTCGCCGGACGCCACGGCAACAAGGGCGTCATCGGCAAGATCCTGCCCGTCGAGGACATGCCGTTCCTGCCCGATGGCACCCCGGTGGACATCATCCTGAACACCCACGGTGTGCCGCGTCGTATGAATATCGGCCAGATCCTGGAAACCCACCTCGGGTGGGTGGCCAAGGCCGGCTGGAACATCGACGTCGCCGCCGGGACGCCGGACTGGGCGGGCAAGCTGCCCGAGGACCTGTACTCGGCCCCGGCCGACAGCATCGTCAGCACCCCGGTGTTCGACGGTGCCCAGGAAGGGGAGCTGGCCGGTCTGCTCGGCTCGACGCTGCCCAACCGTGACGGCGACGTGATGGTGAACGCCGACGGCAAGGCGACATTGTTCGACGGCCGCAGTGGTGAACCGTTCCCGTACCCGGTGACGGTCGGCTACATGTACATCCTCAAGCTGCACCACCTGGTGGACGACAAGATCCACGCCCGCTCCACCGGCCCGTACTCGATGATCACCCAGCAGCCGCTCGGTGGTAAGGCGCAGTTCGGTGGTCAGCGGTTCGGTGAGATGGAATGTTGGGCCATGCAGGCCTACGGTGCGGCTTACACGCTGCAGGAGCTGCTGACCATCAAGTCCGACGACACGGTGGGCCGCGTGAAGGTGTACGAGGCGATCGTCAAGGGCGAGAACATCCCCGAACCCGGTATCCCCGAGTCGTTCAAGGTGCTTCTCAAGGAGCTGCAGTCGCTGTGCCTCAACGTCGAGGTCCTGTCTTCTGACGGTGCTGCGATCGAGATGCGTGACGGTGACGACGAGGACTTGGAGCGTGCCGCTGCCAACCTCGGAATCAACCTGTCCCGCAACGAATCCGCATCTGTCGAAGACCTGGCCTAGTCAAGTTTCAACACCCGCAAGGGGAAAGGGAGTTACGTGCTAGACGTCAACTTCTTCGATGAACTCCGCATCGGCCTCGCCACCGCGGACGACATCCGTAACTGGTCCTTCGGCGAGGTCAAGAAGCCGGAGACCATCAACTACCGCACGCTCAAGCCGGAGAAGGACGGCCTGTTCTGCGAGAAGATCTTCGGACCGACTCGCGACTGGGAGTGCTACTGCGGCAAGTACAAGCGCGTCCGCTTCAAGGGCATCATCTGTGAGCGCTGCGGCGTCGAGGTGACCCGTGCCAAGGTGCGTCGTGAGCGGATGGGCCACATCGAGCTGGCCGCACCCGTCACGCACATCTGGTACTTCAAGGGTGTCCCGTCGCGGTTGGGCTACCTGCTCGACCTGGCCCCGAAGGATCTGGAAAAGATCATCTACTTCGCGGCCTACGTGATCACCTCGGTCGACGACGAGATGCGCCACAACGAGCTGTCCACGCTCGAGGCCGAGATGGCCGTCGAGCGCAAGGCCGTCGAGGATCAGCGCGACGCCGACCTGGAGGCCCGGGCCCAGAAGCTCGAGGCCGACCTGGCCGAGCTCGAGGCCGAGGGTGCCAAGTCCGACGTGCGCCGCAAGGTGCGCGACGGCGGTGAGCGTGAGATGCGCCAGCTCCGCGACCGGGCCCAGCGTGAGCTGGACCGGCTCGACGAGATCTGGACCACCTTCACCAAGCTGGCCCCCAAGCAGCTCATCGTGGACGAAGTTCTGTACCGCGAGCTGCAGGATCGCTACGGCGAGTACTTCACCGGTGCCATGGGCGCGGAGTCGATCAAGAAGCTCATCGAGACCTTCGACATCGAGGCCGAGGCCGAGTCGCTGCGCGAGACCATCCGCAGCGGCAAGGGACAGAAGAAGCTGCGTGCGCTCAAGCGGCTGAAGGTCGTCGCGGCCTTCCAGCAGTCGGGCAACTCGCCGCTGGGCATGGTGCTCGACGCCGTTCCGGTGATCCCGCCGGAGCTGCGTCCGATGGTTCAGCTCGACGGTGGCCGCTTCGCCACCTCCGACCTGAACGACCTGTACCGCCGCGTGATCAACCGCAACAACCGGCTCAAGCGACTGATCGATCTGGGCGCGCCCGAGATCATCGTCAACAACGAGAAGCGCATGCTTCAGGAGTCGGTCGACGCGCTGTTCGACAACGGCCGTCGTGGCCGTCCGGTCACCGGGCCGGGCAACCGTCCGCTCAAGTCGCTGTCCGATCTGCTCAAGGGCAAGCAGGGCCGCTTCCGTCAGAACCTGCTGGGTAAGCGCGTCGACTACTCGGGCCGTTCGGTCATCGTGGTCGGTCCGCAGCTCAAGCTGCACCAGTGCGGTCTGCCCAAGCTGATGGCGCTGGAGCTGTTCAAGCCGTTCGTGATGAAGCGTCTGGTCGACCTGAACCACGCGCAGAACATCAAGAGCGCCAAGCGCATGGTGGAGCGTCAGCGTCCCCAGGTGTGGGATGTCCTCGAAGAGGTCATCGCCGAGCATCCGGTGCTGCTGAACCGTGCACCTACGCTGCACCGCCTGGGTATCCAGGCCTTCGAGCCGCAGCTGGTGGAAGGCAAGGCCATCCAGCTGCACCCGCTGGTGTGTGAGGCGTTCAACGCCGACTTCGACGGTGACCAGATGGCCGTGCACCTGCCGCTGTCGGCAGAGGCGCAGGCCGAGGCCCGCATCCTGATGCTGTCGTCGAACAACATCCTGTCCCCGGCGTCGGGCAAGCCGTTGGCCATGCCGCGTCTGGACATGGTGACCGGCCTGTACTACCTGACCACCCTCGTCGAGGGGGACAAGGGCGAGTACGTGCCGGCCGCCAAGGATGCCGCCGAGCAGGGTGTGTACAGCAGCCCGGCCGAGGCCATCATGGCGCTCGACCGTGGTGCGCTGTCGGTGCGCGCCAAGATCAAGGTGCGGCTGACCGATGCGCGTCCGCCGGCCGACCTCGAGGCGCAGTTGTTCGAGAACGGCTGGAAGCCGGGCGACGCCTGGACCGCGGAGACCACGCTGGGCCGGGTGCTGTTCAACGAGCTGCTGCCCAAGGGCTATCCGTTCGTCAACGAGCAGATGCACAAGAAGGTCCAGGCCCGGATCATCAACGATCTGGCCGAGCGCTTCCCGATGATCGTGGTGGCGCAGACCGTCGACAAGCTCAAGGACGCCGGCTTCCACTGGGCCACCCGTTCGGGTGTCACGGTTTCGATGGCCGACGTGCTGGTGCCGCCGCAGAAGCAGGAAATCCTGGAGCGGCACGAGGCCGAGGCCGAGGCGATCGAGCGCAAGTACCAGCGCGGCGCGCTGAACCACAACGAGCGCAACGAGTCGCTGGTCAAGATCTGGCAGGACGCCACCGAAGAGGTGGGTAAGGCGCTGGAGGAGTACTACCCGGCCGACAACCCGATCATCACGATCGTGAAGTCGGGCGCCACGGGTAACCTCACCCAGACCCGCACCCTGGCCGGTATGAAGGGCCTGGTGACCAACCCGAAGGGTGAGTTCATCCCGCGCCCGATCAAGTCCTCGTTCCGCGAGGGCCTGACGGTGTTGGAGTACTTCATCAACACCCACGGTGCCCGTAAGGGTCTGGCCGACACCGCGCTGCGTACCGCCGACTCGGGTTACCTGACCCGTCGTCTGGTGGACGTCTCGCAGGACGTCATCGTGCGCGAGACCGACTGTGAGACCGAGCGCGGCATCATCGTCACGCTGGCCGAGCGCGGTCCCGATGGTTCGCTGATCCGCGACGCCCACGTCGAGACCAGTGCGTTCGCGCGCACCCTGGCCACCGACGCCGTCGATGACAAGGGCAACGTTGTCATCGAGCGCGGCCATGACCTGGGCGACCCGGCGATTGACGCGCTGCTGGCAGCCGGCATCACGCAGGTGAAGGTCCGCTCCGTGCTGACCTGCGCCTCGGCGTCCGGCGTGTGTGCCAAGTGCTACGGCCGCTCGATGGCCACCGGCAAGCTGGTCGACATCGGCGAGGCCGTCGGCATCGTCGCCGCCCAGTCCATCGGTGAGCCCGGTACCCAGCTGACCATGCGTACCTTCCACCAGGGTGGTGTTACCGGTGGCGCCGACATCGTCGGTGGTCTGCCGCGTGTGCAGGAGCTGTTCGAGGCCCGTATTCCGCGGAACAAGGCGCCCATCGCCGACGTCGCGGGCCGGGTCCGGCTGGAGGAGAGCGACAAGTTCTTCAAGATCACCATCGTTCCCGACGACGGTGGCGAGGAAGTTGTCTACGACAAGCTCTCCAAGCGTCAGCGCCTGCGCGTGATCACCCACGAGGACGGCTCCGAAGGCGTGCTGTCCGACGGTGACCACGTCGAGGTCGGTGACCAGCTGATGGAAGGCTCCGCCGATCCGCACGAGGTGCTGCGTGTCCAGGGCCCGCGCGAGGTGCAGATCCACCTCGTCAAGGAGGTCCAGGAGGTCTACCGGGCCCAGGGTGTGTCGATCCACGACAAGCACATCGAGGTCATCGTCCGGCAGATGCTGCGTCGCGTCACGATCATCGATTCGGGCTCGACGGAGTTCCTGCCCGGCTCGCTGACCGAGCGTGCCGAGTTCGAGTCGGAGAACCGTCGCGTGGTGGCCGAGGGCGGCGAGCCCGCGGCCGGACGTCCGGTGCTGATGGGTATCACGAAGGCATCGCTGGCCACGGATTCGTGGCTGTCGGCGGCGTCGTTCCAGGAGACCACTCGCGTGCTGACCGATGCGGCGATCAACTGCCGCAGCGACAAGCTGCAGGGTCTGAAGGAAAACGTGATCATCGGCAAGCTGATCCCGGCCGGTACCGGTATCAACCGTTACCGCAACATCCAGGTGCAGCCGACCGAAGAGGCCCGCGCTGCGGCGTACACGATCCCGTCCTACGAGGATCAGTACTACAGCCCGGACTTCGGCCAGGCCACTGGTGCTGCGGTGCCGCTGGACGATTACGGATACTCGGATTACCGCTAGCGCGTAGCTGCGCGAGCAGACACAGATGTCCCCGCACGCCCGGCGTGTCGGGGACATCTGCGTCTGGTCGGCAAGTTATCCCCAGGCTGCGCGGCCGGAAACTTTCGCAGCGGTGGAAGTGCAATGACTATCAGAGGGTGTTCATCGATGAGGTGTTCGCCGTCAACGGTGGTGTGGCCACCCACCGACAGCTGATGGAAGTGATGTCGCGAAAGGCCCTCTCTAGACTTGGCGGGGTGCTCATCGGTTCGCATGTAGACAACACCGACCCATTGGCCGCGGCTGCCGCCGACGGGGCCGACGTCGTCCAGTTCTTCCTCGGCAACCCGCAGAGCTGGAAGAAGCCCAAGCCCCGTGAGGACGCCGAAACTCTCAAGGCGTCGACCGTGCCGTTGTATGTGCATGCTCCGTACCTGATCAACGTGGCCTCGGCCAACAACCGGGTCCGGATCCCGTCGCGCAAGATTCTGCAGGACACCTGTGACGCGGCTGCCGAGATCGGGGCGACGGCGGTGATCGTGCACGGTGGGCATGCCGATGACAACGACATGGAGGCCGGGTTCGAGCGCTGGGCCAAGGCGCTGGACTACCTGAAGACCGACGTGCCGGTGTACCTGGAGAACACCGCCGGCGGCGACCACGCCATGGCCCGGCATTTCGACACCATCGCCCGGTTGTGGGACAGCATCGGGAACAAGGGGATCGGTTTCTGCCTGGACACGTGCCACGCCTGGGCGGCGGGGGAGGCCCTGATCGACGCGGTGGACCGGATCAAGGCCATCACCGGGCGCATCGATCTGGTGCACTGCAACGATTCTCGCGACGCGGCCGGTTCCGGCGCCGACCGGCACGCCAACTTCGGTGCCGGTCAGATCGATCCGCAGTTGCTGGCCGCGGTGGTCAAGGCGGCCGACGCGCCGGTGATCTGCGAGACCGCCGAGGCCGGACGCAAGGACGACATCGCCTTCCTGCGTGAGCACGCCGGCTGACCGCATTAGAGAACCTGAACCGTTTTCAACCGCGTCGTGACGTCTAGGTGAACTAACGTCACCTCTGTGACCGCGGTTGACGACTCGGTAACCGACGAGGCCCCTGACGAAGCGTCAGCGCCATGGAGCACCGACACGCGTGCTCGCCGGCTGCGCATGCTGCGGTATGCGGCGATTCTGACCTGGGCCGCGGTCGTCGTCTACCGCACCGTCACCGACGGCTTCGCGTTCAACCGCGAGCTTTTGCTGCTCTACATCGCCACCGGCCTGCTGGCCACCAGCATCGGCCAGGGGCGACGGATGCTCTACGTGATCCGGGATTGGTTGCCGTTCGCTGTCGTGCTGGCCGCTTACGACCTCAGCCGCGGCGCGGCCACCCTGGTGGGGCGGCCGACGCTGTGGCACTGGCAGGTCGATGCCGATCGTTGGCTGTTCTTCGGCACCGTGCCCACGGTGTGGTTGCAGGAGCGGCTGAAGCAACTGCACCCGCCCTGGTGGGAAGTGGTGATCAGCACGGTCTACATGTCGTTTTTCATCCTCCCGTACGTCGTGGCCGGGGTGCTCTGGCTGCGTGACCGTGAGGAGTGGAAGCGGTTCGTGCGGTTGTTCGTCGGGTTGTCGTTCGTGGCGCTGGCCATCTACGCACTGCTGCCGGCAGCACCGCCGTGGGCTGCGGCGCGCTGCACCGCCGACGACGTCGACGGCGGACCGTCCGGACCCCGCTGCATGTTCCGCTCGGCGCGGGAGGCCGCCGACGGCGGTCTGCTGGGTGCCATGCAGGACAGCCAGAACGGCGCGCACGACTGGATCGAACGGATCGTCACCCGTGGCTGGGGCAAGCTGAACCTGCACACCGCCACCGCTCTGATCGACCAGGGCCAGGCCAGCGTGAACCTGGTCGCGGCGATCCCGTCACTGCACGCGGGCCTGACCGCCGCGGTCGCGGTGTTCCTGTGGAACCGGGTCAACCGGGGCTGGCGGCCGTTTTTGGTGGCCTATCCGCTGATCATGGCCTTCACGTTGGTGTACACCGCCGAGCACTACGTGATCGACATCCTGCTCGGCTGGGCTTTGGCGGGGGTGGTGCTGTTTGCGCTCCATCGTTACGAAGCGCGGAAGATGCGGACTTCGGTGGCCGATCCCAAGGTGGCGGAAGACCTGCTGAAGGATCCCGGCCCGGAACCGGCGGGCACATCACGCTGACCGGCCGCATCGAGTAGTGCACTACGCGTGCTGATCGAGACCGGTGGAACTTACGCTCACCTGCATCGCCGAGCGGGTGAGGAGGCAGATCGTGATCACCACCGAGGCGCCGCGAGCGACGCCAAAGCCGTTGCCCCGCATCGATGCCGTCCGGCCGGTCGGGGGACCGGTGTGGGTGGCGTGGCGGGAAGGCACGTTGACCCGCGCCTACGAACTGGAGACGTTGACCGACTTCCTGGCCCAGACCAGCTCACGCGACGTCGATGCGGCGCTGTCGAAGGCGATCAAATGTCACCTCAACGCGGCCAGAGACGCGGCGACGGGCCGTAAACCTGAGTTGGGCAGGCGAATATGCCTGTCGCGCAACGGTCCTCTGCTCGAACGCGCGATGAGCAACCTCGATGCCGCCGAGGCGCAATTGCTCAACCTCGCACCCGCGGACTATCTGCTGGGTCAGATGCCCTCGCTCACCCGGCACGTGCAGCGTCATCTCCGCTCGAGCGATCCGGGGCGGCAGGAATTCGAGCGCTTGGTGCGCAACGTGAACACCGACCGCGCAACGGCGCTGGAGAAGGTTGACGCCGCGCGCGACCAGATCGTGGCGACGGTGCGGGCGGCCAGCTCGGCGGCATTACGGGAGAACATCCGGTTGCGCAGTTTCCGCAACATCGTCGTCAGCACCACAGTGCTGCTGTCGATGTTGGTGGTGGCGCTTGCGGTGATCGGCCTGAGAAACCCGACGTTGATGCCGCTCTGTTTCGCGCCGCAGGACGCCTCCGAGCAGATGGTGGTGTGCCCGACCAACCAGTCCGCACCGTTCACCCCGCTTCGGGCCGGGGCACCGGGCAAAGGAATCGACATCGACGACGTCGTGGCAGATACCGCCAAACCCACGGACATCATCGTGGTCGAGCTGATCGGTCTCGTCGCCGCGGCGATTGCCGCGGCAGCCGCGATCAGTCATGTCCGCGGCTCGTCGGAACGCTATGGCATCCCCGTGGCACTGGCTGCGCTCAAGTTGCCGACGGGCGCGTTGACGGCGTTCCTCGGGCTGCTGCTGATGCGGGGCCAGTTCGTGCCGGGTTTGAATGCGCTGGACACCTCGGCCCAGATCCTGGCCTGGGGCTTGGTGTTCGGTTATGCGCAGCAGTTGTTCACCAGGCTCATCGATCAGCAGGGGCAGTCGGTGCTGAACGGTGTGCGCGGGGCCGACAACGTGCCGCCGCCGCGAAAGGCGCCGACTCCCTGAGCGCCGGCATTACAACTATTGTGCGGTTGTCGGAGATTTGTAACACTGGGTGCATGGTCGATACTCACGTCGTCACCAATCAGGTCCCCCCACTGGAGGACTACAACCCGGCTACCTCGCCCGCGCTCGCCGAGGCCCTGATCCGCGAAGGCGGCCAGTGGGGCGTCGACGAGGTTCACGACCTGGGCGCGATCAACGGCAGCGCGCAAGCTCAACGCTGGGGTGAGCTGGCCGACCGCAACCGGCCGGTGCTGCACACCCATGACCGTTACGGGCATCGGGTCGACGAGGTGGAATACGACCCGGCCTACCACGAGCTGATGAATGTGGCCGTCACCCACGGCCTGCATGGTGCCCCGTGGGCCGACGAGCGCGAAGGGGCGCACGTGGTGCGCGCCGCCAAGATGTCGGTGTGGACCGTCGAGCCCGGGCATGTCTGTCCGATCTCGATGACCTACGCCGTGGTGCCCGCGCTGCGGTTCAACCCGGAATTGGCCGCGACCTACGAGCCGCTGCTGACCAGCCGGGTCTACGATCCGCAACTCAAGCTCGCCACGACGAAGGCCGGGATCACCGCGGGCATGTCGATGACCGAGAAGCAGGGGGGCTCCGACGTCCGCGCCGGCACCACCCAGGCCACCCCCAACGGCGACGGCACCTACCGCCTCACCGGGCACAAGTGGTTCACCTCGGCCCCGATGGGCGACATCTTCCTCGTGCTCGCGCAGGCCCCGGGGGGATTGAGCTGTTTCTTCCTGCCGCGCATCCTGCCCGACGGCACCCGCAACCGGATGTTTCTGCAGCGGCTCAAGGACAAGCTCGGCAACCACGCGAACGCCTCCAGCGAGGTCGAATACGACGGCGCGACGGCCTGGCTGGTCGGCGAGGAGGGCCGCGGTGTGCCGACCATCATCGAGATGGTCAACCTCACCCGCCTGGACTGCACGTTGGGCAGCGCCACCAGCATGCGCAGCGGTCTGACCCGCGCAGTGCACCACGCCCAGCATCGAAAGGCCTTCGGCGCCTACCTGATCGACCAGCCATTGATGCGCAACGTGCTCGCCGACCTGGCGGTGGAGGCCGAGGCCGCGACCATGCTCGCGATGCGGATGGCCGGTGCCACCGACAAGGCCGTCCGTGGTGACGAGCGGGAGGCCCTGCTGCGCCGCATCGGTCTGGCGGCCGGTAAGTACTGGGTGTGCAAACGCGCCACACCGCACGCCGCCGAGGCGATGGAATGCCTGGGCGGCAACGGCTACGTCGAGGATTCTGGCCTGCCGCGGTTGTATCGCGAAGCGCCGCTGATGGGCATCTGGGAAGGCTCGGGCAACGTCAGTGCGCTGGATACCTTGCGCGCCATGGCAACCCGGCCGCAAAGTGTCGAGGTGCTGTTCGACGAGCTCGCCCAGACCGCTGGACAAGATCCGCGGCTCGACCGCCACGTCACCACACTGCAGACCGACCTGGGTGACTTCGAGACCATCCAGTACCGCGGTCGCAAGGTGGCCGAGGACATCTCGCTGGCGCTGCAGGGCGCGCTGCTGGTGCGGCACGGCCATCCGGCGGTGGCCGAGGCGTTCCTGGCCAGCCGGCTCGGCGGGCAGTGGGGTCAGGCGTTCGGCACCCTGCCGACCGGGCTGGACTTGGCACCGATCCTCGAGCGAGCGCTGGTCAAGGGGTGACAGTTGCGCTGCCGAGCAGACGCAAACCCGCCCGAAATCGCCCAATAGAGTGCGGTTTTATGTCTGCTCGCGGGGAGAACGTGGGGGCAAAGGGGAGCTAGTGGACGTCGACAATCTCAAGACCATGACCTACGAGGTCACCGACCGGGTCGCACGAATCACCTTCAACCGTCCGGAAAAAGGCAACTCGATCGTCGCCGACACGCCGCTCGAGCTGCAGGCCCTGGTCGAGCGGGCGGATCTGGACCCCAATGTCCACGTGATCCTGGTGTCCGGCCGGGGCGAGGGTTTCTGCGCCGGATTCGACTTGTCCGCCTACGCCGACGGGACCGGTGAGGCCGGCGGAGCCCGGTATGACGGGACCGTGCTGGCCGGGAAAACCCAAGCGATCAATCATCTTCCGGACCAGCCATGGGACCCCATGGTCGACTACCAGATGATGAGCCGATTCGTGCGTGGCTTCTCCAGTCTGATGCACGCCGACAAGCCGACCGTGGTCAAGATCCACGGCTACTGCGTGGCCGGTGGCACCGACATCGCACTGCATGCCGACCAGGTGATCGCTGCGGCCGACGCCAAGATCGGCTATCCGCCGCTGCGGGTGTGGGGTGTTCCGGCCGCCGGACTATGGGCCCACCGGCTCGGCGATCAACGTGCCAAACGTCTTCTGTTCACCGGGGATTGCCTCACGGGCGCGCAGGCGGCGGAGTGGGGTTTGGCCGTCGAGGCGCCGGAACCCGAAGATCTCGATGAACGCACCGAGCGGCTCGTCGAGCGCATCGCGGCGATGCCCGTCAACCAGCTCATCATGGCCAAGCTGGCGTGCAACACGGCCCTGATGCAGCAGGGTGTGGCGACCAGCCGGATGGTCAGCACGGTGTTCGACGGCATCGCCCGGCACACTCCCGAGGGGCACGCGTTCGTCGCCGATGCGGTTCAGCACGGCTTCCGCGAAGCGGTGCGTCACCGCGACGAGCCGATGGGTGACTTCGGACGCCGGTCTTCCGGGGTCTGACATGCCGGCGCTCACACGGATGACGGCCCGCTCAGTGGTGTTGAGCGTGCTGTTGGGTGCGCATCCAGCGTGGGCGAGTGCGGCCGAACTGGTCCGGCTGACAGCCGATTTCGACATCAAAGAGCCCACGCTGCGGGTGGCGCTGACCCGGATGGTCAGTGCCGGTGACCTGGTGCGCTCCGAGGACGGCTATCGGCTGTCCGACCGGCTGTTGACCCGGCAACGTCGGCAGGACGACGCGATCGATCCGCGGCTGCGGGATTATGACGGGCAGTGGTCGATGCTGGTGATCACCAGCATCGGCACCGATGCCCGTACCCGTGCCTCGTTGCGCAACGCCTTGCAGCAGTACCGGTTCGGTGAGCTGCGGGAGGGTGTGTGGATGCGCCCGGACAACCTCGACCAGGTGTTGCCGCAGGAGATCGTTTCCCGCACCCGGCTGCTGCAGGCCCGTGACGCCGATCCGGCCGGGCTGGCCGGCGCGCTGTGGGACCTTCCGGGGTGGCGTCACACCGGCGAGCAATTGCTGCAACAGATTTCGGCTGCGACCGACGTCCCGGGTCGGTTCGTCGCAGCGGCGGGCATCGTGCGTCACCTGCTGGCGGACCCGGTACTTCCCGACGAGCTACTGCCGGACCGGTGGCCGGGGGCCGAATTGCGCAAGGCCTACACCGACTTCGCCGCCGAACTCGTCGCACGACGCGACCAGACCGAACTCCTGGAGGCCACGTGAGCGACGCAGTCCGGGTCGAACGTAACGGTGCGGTGACCACCGTCGTCATCGACCGCGCACATGCCCGCAACGCGGTCGACGGCCCCACGGCCGCGGCCCTGTTCGCCGCGTTCGAGCAGTTCGACGCCGACGATGACGCTGCGGTTGCGGTACTGACCGGTGCGGGTGGAACCTTCTGTGCCGGCGCTGATCTCAAGGCGTTCGGCACCCCGCAGATGAACCAGCTGCACCGCACCGGGCCCGGTCCGATGGGCCCGAGTCGAATGGTGTTGTCCAAGCCGGTGATTGCCGCGATCAGCGGGCATGCCGTGGCCGGTGGTCTGGAGCTGGCGCTGTGGTGTGACCTTCGGGTGGTCGAGGAGGACGCCGTGATGGGCGTGTTCTGCCGCCGCTGGGGTGTGCCGCTGATCGACGGTGGCACCGTCCGGTTGCCGCGTCTGATCGGTCAGAGCCGGGCGATGGACCTGATCCTCACCGGACGCGCCGTCGACGCCGCCGAAGCCCAGGCGATCGGGCTGGCCAACCGCGTCGTGCCCAAGGGGCAAGCTCGCGCCCATGCCGAGGAGCTGGCTGCCGAACTGGCCCGGTTACCGCAGCAGTGTCTGCGGGCCGACCGGCTCTCGGCACTGCACCAATGGGGTGAGACCGAAGAGGCGGCAATGGAATTCGAGTTCGCCAGCATCTTCGGTGTGCAGGATGAGGCCGCCCATGGGGCGGGCCGGTTCGCCGCCGGCGCCGGTCGGCACGGGGCTCGCGCCGACCAACCCCGCGGCGACTAACCCTTGTTGACGGTGTTGTTGCTGCCGGTGTTGTTGACCTTGGGGTCGCCGGCGGCGTAGCTGATGGTGTTGTTCAGCCCGACGATGGTCAGGCCCTTGTCGATCCGTTCGAAGGTGATCTTGTTGTCGGATCCCCCGACGTTGACGTTGGCGCAGGTGCCCTTGACCGTCAGCGTGTTGTTGGTGCCGCCGACCGTGAGCGACTTGCCGTCCGCGCAGTCGATCTCCGTCGTGGTGCCGACCGACATGTAGTTGATGGTGTTGCCGACCTCCACGTTGACGCCGGAGGATCCGGCGGTGGCACTCGGGCTGGTGGTGTCCGAACTTTCCGAGCCACACGCCGCAAGCGTGAGCGTGGCGACGGCGGCACCGGCGCCGAGGATCAACGGGGCGGGGCGAAAACGGGCGATCACGGGTCTGTCTCTACTTTCTTCCTCAGGCTTCCTCAAGCGGGTACGCGGCTGATCTGGTTGACCAACGCCAGTTCACGGCCGCGGTCGATCAGCGCCGGGTCACCGTTCTTGAAGAACACCGTCTGATCCCAGCCGTACACGGTGATGTCGTTGATGACGTTCTCCGCGATCACCACGTTGGAGGACCCCTGCACCGTCACGGCCCAGCAGGTACCCATCGCGTTGATCCGGTTACCGGTGCCGTTCACCAACAGCGTGGAGTTGTTGCAGTCCAACGTTTGTTCGAGGCCCTGGCCGGTGATGTGGGTGTCGCCGTTCTTGGCTGCTGCGCTGGGCACCCCGACGGTCGAGGCGAGCGGCAATACGAGCACACCGACGGCCAGCCCAACGAGCTTCGTCCGTCCCACAGCTGTCCAATTCACGGTGAGATCCCCTTCCGATCCGCTGCGACTCTGCTGCAACGCACAGTCCGCTGCAACGAAGAGTACGGGGCGGCCTCGGCGCGGCGGCAGGTGTTGCCCAGTTTGGCGCGGGCGGCGCCGACGAGTCGCGGGCGGTGTCCGTGCTGGGTACCGTGGTCAGCAATGCGTCGGTGTGTTGCTCGGGCTGCTGCCGTGGCGGTCACAGCCGTGGTGACCGTCGCGGGGTGTGCGCACACCATCGACGGGGCGGCTCAGCGCGCGTCGACTGACACCGCCGATCCAGACCGCAGCTTCGGATACGTCGACGACCGGTGCGGGCTGTTGGTCGACAGCACGATCCAGGAGATTCTCACCGCCGACAACATCGTCCGGCCCTACAGCGGCGCGGTGTGTCAGTACGTGCTGTCACGCAAGCTGAACCCCGGCGCCGGGCCGGATTCCGAATCGCTGGCGATGCTCGACGTCATCTTCGCGTGGTTCGAGGAGGGGTCTTTGGCGCGTGAGCGGGCGGTGGCCCGCAGCCGCAACGCCGAGATCACCGATGTCGTGGTGGAACGGCACCAGGCGTTCCTGGCGCGGCGGGACGTCACCGGTGCGGCCTGTTCGGCGACCGCGGCCGCCGGATCAGGCGTGATCAGCTGGTGGGTGCAGTTCCGGGGCGCCGGCAGCGTCGGCAAGGGCGACCCGTGCCGCGACGCCAAGAAGCTGCTTTCGGCCACCCTGCAATCGGAACTCTGACGTGGCGCACCGCTCCCGCACTGCGTTGTGCCTGGCCGCCGTGGCGGCCGGGCTGATGACGCTGGCCGCCTGTGGTCGGTCCGACACCGCGCCGCCCCCGGAGCCGGAATCCATCGGCGGGGGCTTTCACGGCGCGGATTGCAACGGCATCACCGATGCCGACATCGTCGAGGCGGTGGGCTCGTCGATGTTCAGCAAGGCCGTGGTCAGCGACACCGGCTGCTTCTGGCAGGAGAACTCGATGCTGGGCACCTTCGGCGCGGGCATGGGCATCTCCACCTGGTGGTACCGGGGTAGTGACATGGACACCGAGCGCACGTTGGAGACGCGAGCCGGACGGACTCTGACGGAGCTGACGATCGACGGGAACAAGGGTTTCCGTGCCTCGGACGCGAACGTGTGCAGCATCTATGTGGCCAAGGGCCACGACGTCATCACCTGGTCGATTCAGACGATGAACCCGGCCACACTGCCCGATCTGTGTCAGATCACGGAGAAACTCGCCCGGCTCAGTCAGGGCCGGGTGAACTGATCTGACCTGCCTGAGGGGCTAGAGTTTCACGGCGACCCCACGGGGGCCGTACTTCGTGAACCCCAAGATCCCCTCGACCCGAAGGCAGTGCCCACATGTCAGCTCGGCCGGAGCCACAGGCGGCTGGCACCAAACGTGCCCAGGTACGGCCGGCGCGGACCACCAAGCTCAGCCGCGAGACCATCGTCAACGCGGCACTGACGTTTCTGGACCGTGAAGGTTGGGATGCGCTGACGATCAACGCGCTCGCCGGGCAGCTCGGCACCAAGGGGCCGTCGCTCTACAACCACGTGCACAGCCTCGACGACCTGCGCCGGACGGTGCGCATGCGGGTCATCGACGACATCATCGAAATGTTGAACACCGTCGGCGCCGGCCGGACCCGCGATGATGCGGTGTCGGTGATGGCCAGTGCCTACCGCAGCTATGCGCACCACCATCCGGGCCGCTACTCGGCGTTCACCCGCATGCCGTTCGGCGGCGACGACCCTGAATACTCGGCAGCCACCCGGGCCGCGGCCGGACCGGTGATCGAGGTCCTGGCCTCCTACGGGCTGCAGGGGGAGGACGCGTTCTACGCCGCCCTGCAGTTCTGGTCGGCCCTGCACGGTTTCGTGCTGCTGGAAATGACGGGTGTGATGGATGACATCGACACCGATGCGGTGTTCACCGATATGCTTCGGCGGTTGGCCTCCGGTATGGGGCAAACGGGGTCGTAGCGTCTGACCTGGGAATAGGTCGTCGTGAGCGGGTTTGGTTCGGCACGGCCAGCCCTGGTATTGTGGTAGATCGTGCCTGGCCGGAAGGCGCACGCGGCTGAGTGCTTCGCAAGCGTGCCCGCACGCCGGGCCACTCTGCATGTCTATCACGCATCGGAATTCCGCCGGTGTAGGAACGTGCGACACGCCCGGACGCGGGGTACGCGGTCGGGGGATAACTGCAGTACAGAGACTTAAACAGCAAGAAGCAACACAGAGAAAGCCGGTACATGCCAACCATCAACCAGCTGGTCCGCAAGGGTCGCCGCGACAAGGTCGCCAAGGTGAAGACGGCGGCTCTCAAGGGCAGCCCGCAGCGCCGCGGCGTGTGCACCCGCGTGTACACCACCACCCCGAAGAAGCCGAACTCGGCGCTTCGCAAGGTCGCACGCGTGAAGCTGACCAGCGCGGTCGAGGTCACCGCCTACATCCCCGGTGAGGGCCACAACCTGCAGGAGCACTCGATGGTGCTGGTGCGCGGCGGTCGTGTGAAGGACCTCCCCGGCGTTCGCTACAAGATCATCCGCGGGTCGCTCGACACCCAGGGCGTCAAGAACCGCAAGCAGGCCCGTAGCCGTTACGGCGCGAAGAAGGAGAAGAGCTGATGCCGCGCAAGGGACCCGCGCCGAAGCGTCCGTTGGTCAACGATCCGGTCTACGGGTCGCAGCTGGTCACCCAGCTGGTCAACAAGGTTCTGCTGGACGGCAAGAAGTCGCTGGCCGAGCGCATTGTCTACGGTGCGCTGGAGCAGGCCCGCGACAAGACCGGTACCGACCCGGTCGTCACCCTCAAGCGCGCGCTGGACAACGTCAAGCCCGCCCTGGAGGTGCGCAGCCGTCGCGTCGGTGGTGCCACCTACCAGGTTCCGGTCGAGGTGCGCCCCGATCGCTCCACCACGCTGGCCCTGCGCTGGCTGGTGAGCTTCTCCAAGGCCCGTCGCGAGAAGACCATGGTCGAGCGCCTCGCCAACGAGATCCTGGATGCCAGCAACGGCCTCGGTGCCGCTGTGAAGCGTCGTGAGGACACTCACAAGATGGCCGAAGCGAACCGGGCTTTCGCGCACTACCGCTGGTGATATCCGCGCCCGGCATCCAGCGTCGGGTGCAGGCGGGCGCGTAATCGAACACCTAATCAAGCAAGCGAAAGAGTTGGGAAGACTTCCGTGGCACAGGACGTGCTGACTGACCTGAACAAGGTCCGCAACATCGGCATCATGGCGCACATCGACGCCGGCAAGACGACGACGACAGAGCGCATCCTCTATTACACCGGCGTCAACTACAAGATCGGTGAGACGCACGACGGTGCCTCCACGACCGACTGGATGGAGCAGGAGCAGGAGCGTGGTATCACCATCACCTCCGCCGCCGTCACCTGCTTCTGGAACGGCAACCAGATCAACATCATCGACACCCCCGGGCACGTCGACTTCACCGTCGAGGTGGAGCGCAGCCTGCGCGTGCTCGATGGTGCCGTCGCCGTGTTCGACGGCAAGGAAGGTGTCGAGCCGCAGTCCGAGCAGGTGTGGCGTCAGGCCGACAAGTACGACGTGCCGCGGATCTGCTTCGTCAACAAGATGGACAAGCTCGGTGCGGACTTCTACTTCACCGTGCAGACCATCAAGGACCGCCTCGGCGCCAAGCCGCTGGTGATCCAGCTGCCGATCGGTGCCGAGAACGACTTTGAGGGCATCGTCGACCTGGTCGAGATGAAGGCCAAGGTGTGGCGCGGCGAGACGAAGCTCGGTGAGAGCTACGAGACCGTCGAGATCCCGGCCGACCTGGTCGAGAAGGCCGAGCAGTACCGCAGCGAGCTGCTGGACACCGTCGCCGAGACCGACGAGGAACTTTTGGAGAAGTACCTCGGTGGCGAAGAGCTCACCATCGATGAGATCAAGGGCGCCATCCGCAAGCTGACCGTGAACAGCGAGCTGTACCCGGTGCTGTGCGGCAGTGCGTTCAAGAACAAGGGTGTGCAGCCGATGCTGGACGCCGTCATCGACTACCTGCCCTCGCCGCTGGACGTCGAGTCGGTCAAGGGTCACGTCCCCGGCAAGGAGGACGACGAGGTCCTGCGCAAGCCGTCGGTCGACGAGCCGTTCGCCGCACTGGCATTCAAGATCGCCGTGCACCCCTTCTTCGGCAAGCTCACCTACGTCCGGGTGTACTCGGGCAAGGTCGAGTCCGGTGCGCAGGTCATCAACGCCACCAAGGGCAAGAAGGAGCGGCTGGGCAAGCTGTTCCAGATGCACGCCAACAAGGAGAACCCGGTTGAGTCGGCCTCCGCTGGTCACATCTACGCGGTGATCGGTCTGAAGGACACCACCACCGGCGACACCTTGTGCGATCCGAACCAGCAGGTCGTGCTCGAGTCGATGACCTTCCCGGATCCGGTGATCGAGGTGGCCATCGAGCCCAAGACCAAGAGTGACCAGGAGAAGCTGGGCACCGCGATCCAGAAGCTCGCCGAAGAGGACCCCACCTTCAAGGTGCACCTGGACGCCGAGACCGGCCAGACCGTCATCGGCGGCATGGGCGAGCTGCACCTCGACATCCTCGTCGACCGTATGCGTCGCGAGTTCAAGGTCGAGGCCAACGTCGGCAAGCCGCAGGTGGCCTACCGCGAGACCATCCGCCGCAAGGTGGAGAAGGTCGAGTTCACCCACAAGAAGCAGACGGGTGGCTCGGGCCAGTTCGCGAAGGTGCTGATCGACCTCGAGCCGTTCGTCGGCGAGGACGGTGCCACCTACGAGTTCGAGAACAAGGTCACCGGTGGCCGCATCCCGCGTGAGTACATCCCGTCGGTGGATGCCGGTGCGCAGGACGCGATGCAGTACGGTGTGCTCGCCGGTTACCCGCTGGTGAACCTGAAGGTGACGCTGCTCGATGGCGCCTACCACGAGGTCGACTCCTCGGAAATGGCGTTCAAGGTGGCGGGTTCGCAGGTGCTGAAGAAGGCCGCTCAGGCGGCCCAGCCGGTCATCCTGGAGCCCATCATGGCTGTCGAGGTCACGACGCCCGAGGACTACATGGGCGACGTGATCGGCGACCTGAACTCCCGCCGTGGTCAGATCCAGGCCATGGAGGAGCGCAGCGGTGCGCGTGTCGTCAAGGCACAGGTGCCGCTGTCGGAGATGTTCGGCTATGTCGGCGACCTTCGGTCGAAGACCCAGGGCCGGGCGAACTACTCCATGGTGTTCGACTCGTACGCCGAGGTTCCGGCGAACGTGTCGAAGGAGATCATCGCGAAGGCGACGGGTCAGTAAGCTCTGGCCCGCCCCTCAGCGGAATCACAACTGAACACATCAACACTGCTTAAGTACAAGCACCAACACAGTCCAGGAGGACACCACAGTGGCGAAGGCGAAGTTCGAGCGGACGAAGCCGCACGTCAACATCGGGACCATCGGTCACGTTGACCACGGCAAGACCACGCTCACCGCAGCAATCACCAAGGTTCTGCACGACAAGTACCCCGATTTGAACGAGTCGCGCGCATTCGACCAGATCGACAACGCGCCTGAAGAGCGTCAGCGCGGTATCACCATCAACATCTCGCATGTTGAGTACCAGACCGAGAAGCGCCACTACGCACACGTGGACGCCCCCGGCCACGCCGACTACATCAAGAACATGATCACCGGTGCCGCCCAGATGGACGGCGCGATCCTGGTGGTCGCCGCGACCGACGGCCCGATGCCGCAGACCCGCGAGCACGTGCTGCTGGGCCGTCAGGTGGGTGTGCCCTACATCCTCGTGGCGCTGAACAAGTCGGACATGGTCGACGACGAGGAGCTCCTCGAGCTCGTCGAGATGGAGGTCCGCGAACTGCTGGCCGCCCAGGACTTCGACGAGGATGCCCCGGTCATCCGGGTCTCCGCGCTGAAGGCGCTCGAGGGTGACCCCAAGTGGGTCAAGTCGGTCGAGGACCTCATGGAGGCCGTCGACGAGTCGATCCCGGATCCGGTTCGTGAGACCGACAAGCCGTTCCTGATGCCCGTCGAGGACGTCTTCACCATCACCGGTCGTGGCACCGTGGTGACCGGTCGCGTCGAGCGTGGCGTGATCAACGTCAACGAAGAGGTCGAGATCGTCGGCATCCGCCCGACCACGACCAAGACCACCGTCACCGGCGTGGAAATGTTCCGCAAGCTGCTCGACCAGGGCCAGGCCGGCGACAACGTCGGTCTGCTGGTTCGTGGCATCAAGCGCGAGGACGTCGAGCGTGGCCAGGTTGTGGTCAAGCCCGGCACCACCACCCCGCACACCGAGTTCGAGGGCAGCGTCTACATCCTGTCCAAGGACGAGGGCGGCCGCCACACGCCGTTCTTCAACAACTACCGTCCGCAGTTCTACTTCCGTACCACGGACGTGACCGGCGTGGTGACCCTGCCCGAGGGCACCGAGATGGTGATGCCCGGTGACAACACCGACATCTCCGTCAAGCTGATCCAGCCCGTCGCCATGGACGAGGGCCTGCGCTTCGCGATCCGCGAGGGCGGCCGTACCGTCGGCGCCGGCCGGGTTACCAAGATCATCAAGTGATGATCTGACCTAGCACGACGAACGGCGCTCACCCGAAAGGGTGGGCGCCGTTTGCTATTCCACGAACTTCTGGCCTTGAAACGTGGGGACTCGATATAGTGCGCCATTAGCCGATGGCGAATAGAGTTGACGGCTACGAGCTCCCGCCGAAAGCCGAGGTGTGACGTGGACGTCGAGGTAACCGAACCGACGCCGACGGTGACGACGCGCGCCGAACAGATCCGCGGTCAGCTGACCCCGTCGCGAATCGTCGCGGGCATCTCGACGACAGTCGCCGTTGTCGCGGTAGCGGCCCTGATCGGGGTCACCACAAAGCGGCCGGAGACCGCGCCGGCCGAGAACACGGGCCCGGCCGTCGCCGCGTCGTCGCCCGCGGCACCGGCGCCAGCGCCAGCGCCAGCGAAACCGGTTGCCGCCCACTCGGTCGCACCCAACTTGGAAGCACTTCTGCCGACGTCACCGTCAACCTCCGCCCCGAAGCCCGTCGCTGCGGCCACACCTGCGATCGATTCGGGTGGGGGACTGGCCGACATCTTCGCCGTCCCGACCGTGCCGCCGGCCAAGGTCGTTTCGCCGGCTCCGCCGGCCCCGGCTGTGTCGGCGGCTCCTGCTGCCGTGCCCCCAGCATCGGCGGCCGCGCCGGCCTGGCCGGCTCTCGACTTCGGCCTCGGGCCGGTGAACCCCGCCTGGCAGTCCGCCATAGCGGCGGCGAACGCCCAGCCCGGTATCGACGCGTTGATCAGTGCCGTGACCGGGACGACGGGGTGGGTCGGCAACGGGGCGCTGAACGTGTTGGCCAACTTCCTCATCGCGTGGGACAACCAGAACCGCCAGAATCCCTGGGGAAATCCGGCGGTACCTCCGGCGGATGGGCTGTCGGCGTTGATGCTGGGCCCGGCCGTTGCAGCCGGTGCGAACCTTCCTGCGGTGGACTGGACGAAGGTCCCCCCGCCGCAGCTGCCGCCGATTGATTGGACGAAGATCCCGCCGCCGCAGCTGCCGCATTTCGAGGATCCGTTCGCCAAGCTGCCGAGCATCACCCGGGCGATCGGGCTCCCGTTCTAATCCCTCCCATGTGGTGGGCGCCGTTTCGTGCGCTGGCCTGGATTCTCGTTCGGTGTAACGCGTGTGACGGCTGAGCCGATCTCTATTGCATAGACGAGCTACACGGGTTGGGGACAACATGTTGCGACAGATGTGGGCGCTGGCGGCGGCCGCCGTGCTCGGTGGGTCGGCGGTCGGACTGGCCGCGAGCCCAGCACAGGCGGCGCCCGGTTGCCCGGACGTCCACTGGATCGGCGTCGCCGGTTCCGGTGAGCGTGACGATCCGACGGCCGATGCCGGCATGGGCCGGGTGGTCTACAACTCTCTGCGAGACCTCGGCGGGTGGGTGCAGCAGGACGGCCGGACGATGACTGCCGAGCCCGTGGTCTATCCCGCCGCGCCGGTCCCCGCCGACGGCGACCTGCTGGGCTGGGGCGGTTTCATGAGCAGTGTGGACGCCGGGGTGGCGGCGCTGGCCAACCAGTACGCGGCGTTCACCCAGCAGTGCCCGTCGACCAAGGTGGTGCTGGCCGGCTATTCGCAGGGTGCGATGGTGGTACACCGAAATCTGGCGGCTCTGGCCGGTAGCCCGAATCTGGCGGCCGCCCTGTTGGTCGCCGACGGCGACCGGTTGCCGACCGATCCGACGCTCAACCTCGGCACGGCGACCGCGATACGCGGAGCCGGTAAAGGTGTGGCGCAGGACTGGCCGATCCTGGCCCATGCCCCGGGCCCGCTGCCCGCCTCGATCGGCAACCGCACGATCAGCGTGTGCGACCGCGGCGACGCAGTCTGTGATTACGATCCGGACGCCGACGAGGTGACGGCCACCGCAATCGCCGTGCACACCAGCTACGCCCGCTCCAGCAGCGGAGGGTACCGGTGGACCCGACCGCTGTACGGGCTGCTGGGTCCGTCGCCGATGCAGCAGGTGGTGCCGACGGCCGTCGCGGCCGATGGCGTCGTTCACTCCTGACCTGGGCGGTTGCGGGCGTTAATCTGATGGCGCCCAGCCGACGACGGGAGCGCGCGATGTCCACTTTCTGGCGTTACGTACGTATTCAGGCTTTCGTGCTGATGTGTGGCATCGTCGGCCCCATATTCTTGACCATCTACTTCGTCACCGGCGGTGATCCGGTGATGAAGTGGATGTTCTGGACGGGCCTGCTGATCACCGCGGTCGACGTACTGATCGCGTTGGGGATCACCGCCGCCGGGTCGAGGTCGGCCGCGCAGAACAGCAGGCTGGAACAGGTCGGCGTGCTGGCACTGGCCCAGGTCACCGGTATCCACGAGACCGGAACCCGCATCAACGAACAGCCTTTGGTGAAATTGGACCTGCAGATCTCCGGGCCCGGCCTCGCGCCGTTCGCCAGCCAGGATCGAGTACTGGCCTCGGTGTCACGGCTTCCGATGATCACCAACCGCAAGTTGGTCGCCCTCGTCGACCCGACCACCAACGAGTACCGGATCGATTGGGAGAGAAGCGGTTTGATCGGTGGGCTGATGCCCGCGACGTTCGCCATCGCCGAGGAGAACAAGACCTACGACCTGACCGGTCAGTCCGGCCCGTTGATGGAGATCCTGCAGATCCTCAAGACACATGGCATCGAGATCAACGACATGATCGATCTGCGGTCCAATCCTTCGGCGCGCCAACAGGTTCAGGCTGTGGTTCGGCGCGCGGCGGCCGAGGCGGCGCCTGCGGCGCCGGCCGTGCCGGCCGCCGCACCGGGCGCACCGTTGCTCGTGCCGCCGGCACCCTCGACGGCGCAACGTCTCCAGGAGCTCGAAACCTTGCGCGCGACGGGCGCCATCAGCGAAGACGAGTACACCGCGAAGCGGCAGCAGATCATCGCCGAGCTCTAGATTTTGGGTTGTCCCACTGACTGGCCCCAGTCCAGGAACACGTTCTACTTCTGGTGTTAGCCTGTGCCCAGACTCCAGAAAGGACCCTGGCATGGCGGCAGGTAAGGCAACGTCGTTGGAAGGCCGGGTGGCGTTTGTCACCGGCGCTGCACGCGGTCAAGGGCGGGCCCACGCGGTGCGGCTGGCAAACGAGGGCGCCGACATCATCGCGATCGACGTATGCCGACCGGTCGATGACACCATCACCTACCCGGCCGCCACATCGGAGGAACTGGCCGAGACGGTCGCCGCGGTGGAGGCCGCCGGCCGCAAGGTACTCGCGCGCGAGGTCGACATCCGGGACCTGGCCGCCCAGCAGCAGGTCGTGGCCGACGGTGTCGAGCAGTTCGGCCGGCTCGACATCGTGGTGGCCAATGCCGGTGTGCTCAGCTGGGGCCGGCTGTGGGAGCTGAGCCCAGAACAGTTCGACACCGTCATCGACGTCAACCTCAACGGCACCTGGCGGACCATCCGCGCGGCGGTTCCGGCCATGATCGACGCCGGCAACGGCGGGTCGATCATCATCGTCAGCTCGTCGGCGGGAGTGAAAGCCACTCCGGGCAACGGTCATTACGCGGCCTCCAAGCACGGCTTGGTGGCGTTGACCAACACCCTGGCGCTGGAGGTGGGCGAGTACGGTATCCGGGTCAACTCGATCCATCCCTACTCGATCGACACTCCGATGATCGAACCGGAGGCGATGGCCGAGATCTTCGCCAAGTTCCCGAGCTTCCTGCACAGTTTTGCGCCGATGCCGTATCACAAGGTAACCGACGGCAAGAACGAAGGACTCGCGGCGTTCATGGCGCCCGAGGAAGTTGCCGATGTGGTGGCGTGGTTGGCCGGTGACGGGTCGGCCACGTTGTCGGGCAGTCAGATCGCGGTCGATCGCGGCGTGCTCAAGTACTGAGGTTCCGCCGGGTCGCACCGGCACCGGCCGCCGGGCCCGGGATGTTGCCGTCACCTCCGTCGCCCAGCGCACTGTGATGCCGGCTCCACAACAGGTAGAAGGTCAACACCGACGCGACCCAGAGCCCGAACCACAGCCAGGTGACGGACGGCAGGCCGTAGAGCACGAACAGGCAGGCCAGGACGGAAAGAACTGGGGTCACCGGGTATCCCGGCACTTTGAAGGCCCGGGGCAGCTCTGGCTCGCGCACCCGCAGGATGATCACTCCGACCGAGACCACGATGAATGCCACCAGGGTGCCGATGGACACCAGATCCCACAGATAGTCCAACGGCACGAACCCGGCGAGGCCGCCGGTGACCACGGCGACGACGATCGTGTTGTTGACCGGGGTCATGGTGCGCGGGTTGACCTTTGCGAACAGCGGCGGCAGTAGGCCGTCACGGCCCATGGCGAACAGGATGCGGGTCTGGCCGTACATCACCACCAGGGTGACCGAGAAGATCGAGATGACCGCGCCCGCAGCCAGAATCGTGCTCGCCCAGGTCTGGCCGTGCAGGATGTCGGTGAGCATGACCGACATTCCGGCCTCGGCCTGCTCCTCAGAGCCGAACGCGTTGGCGGACTGGGTGCCCAGGCCGGCGAACGCCACCAGGATGTAGACGCTGGTGACCACCACCAGAGCCGCGAGGATCGCCCGGGGCATGGTCTTCTGCGGATTCTTCACCTCATCGCCTGCGGTCGACACCGCGTCCAGGCCGATGAAGGTGAAGAAGATGGTGCCGGCCGCGGCGGTGATGCCGGTGAACCCCTTGTCCCAGAACCCGGCGAAATGATCGGTGCTGAACGCGGTGAACGCGACGGCGACGAACATGCCGAGCACGCACAGCTTGAGGATCACCATGACCGTGTTGACCGCCGCGGATTCACTGGCTCCCCGGATCAGCAAGAGGGCACACATCACGATCAGCACCGCGGCGGGCAGGTTGATGATCCCCGGGTCATCGCCCCAGGGTGCCGCCGACAGCGCGTGCGGGAGACGCCGGTCAAAGACGTTCTCCAACAGCTTGTTCAGGTAACCGCTCCAGCCGACTGCCGTCGCCGACATCGATACACCGTATTCGAGCAGCAGGCAGGCTGCGACGCCCATCGCGATGAACTCGCCCATCGTGGTGTAGGCGTAGGAGTAGGTGGATCCCGAAACCGGCACGGCGGCAGCCATTTCCGCATAACAGATTGCCGACAACCCGGCGGCGACACCGGCAGCCACGAACGAGACGAGAACCGCGGGACCGGCTTTGGGCACGGCCTGCTGCAGCACGATGAAGATGCCGGTGCCGACCGTTGCCCCGACACCGAACAAGGTGAGCTGAAACGTGCCGATGCTTCGGCGCAGGCGGTCGGAGGCGCCGTGGGCCACCGGTGCACCGATGGCCGGTCTGCGCCGCAACATCTGGCCGGTCAGGTTGTTGGCTGGGGCCGACATCGTGCCTCCTTGTCGCCGATCAACCGATTATCGGCGCCCCTCGGCCAAGGTGTCGGCGAATTGGTCAACGGCCCAGTCGAGCTCGTCGGCGGTCACCACCAGGGGCGGCGCGAACCGCAAGGTCGAGCCGTGAGTGTCCTTGACCAGCACACCGCGTTCGGCCAGTGCCAGGCCGAACTGCTTGCCGGTGCCGAGGGCCGGATCGATGTCCACGCCGGCCCACAGTCCCATACCGCGCACGGCATCGACACCGTGGCCGACGAGTTGGGTCAGGCGCTCGTGCAGCCGCTCGCCGAGTTCGGCTGAGCGACGCTGGAACTCGCCACGGCGCAGAATCCCCACCACAGTGGTGCCGATCGTCGCGGCCAGCGGGTTGCCGCCGAAGGTGGAGCCGTGCTCGCCGGGATGCAGCACGTCCAGTACATCGCGATCGGCGACCACGGCGGACAGCGGGACCACGCCACCGCCCAGGGCCTTACCGAGCAGGTACACGTCGGGGGCCACATCCCAGTGGTCACAGGCGAACGTCCGGCCGGTGCGGGCCAGCCCGGACTGAATTTCGTCGGCGATCATCAGCACGTTGCTCCTGGTGCAGATCTCCCGGACCCGGGGCAGGAAGTCGCTCGGTGGGACGATGACGCCGGCCTCGCCCTGGATGGGTTCGATCAACACCGCCACGGTGTTCGTGTCGATCGCATCTTCGGTTGCCCGATGGTCTCCGAAGGGCACGGAGCGGAACCCCGGGGTGTACGGGCCGAAACCGCGGCGCGCGGTCTCGTCATCGGAAAAACTGATGATCGTCGTGGTTCGCCCGTGGAAGTTGTTGTGTGCCACGACGATGTTGGCAGCGCCGGCCGGCACCCCTTTGACGTCGGTGCCCCACTTACGGGCCACCTTGATGCCGCTCTCCACGGCCTCGGCACCGGTGTTCATCGGCAACACCATGTCCTTGCCGCACAACCCGGCCAATGCCTCGGCGAACGGGCCGAGTGCCTCGGAATGGAAGGCGCGGCTGACGAGGGTGAGCCGGTCGAGTTGGGCGTGCGCGGCGGCCATGATCTCGGCGTTGCGGTGGCCGAAGTTCACCGCCGAATACGCGGCCAGACAATCCAGGTAGCGGCGGCCGGTCACATCGGTGATCCAGGCTCCCTCGGCCTCGACCGCGACCACCGGCAACGGTGAATAGTTGTGTGCGACATGGCGGTTGTCGAGCTCGATCGCCGAGGCGGTCGTGGTGGCCGGCTGCACGTGGTCGAGCGCGGTCATGGATGCAGCTCCAAGGTGCAGCATTTGACCGAGCCGCCGCCTTTGAGAAGCTCGGACATGTCGACACCGATCGGCTCGAACCCGGCGTGGCGCAGTTGATCGGCCAACCCGGTGGCGGCCGCGGGCAGCACCACATGCCGCCCGTCCGACACCCCGTTGAGGCCCAGCACATAAGCGTCGGCCGAACCCACTTCGATGGTGTCGCTGAACAATTCGTGCAGCGTTTGGCGCGCGGCGGCACTGAAGGCCAGCGGATAGTAGGCGATCGTCGAGTCGTCGAGCACGGTCAGGGCGGTGTCGAGGTGATAGAACCGCGGGTCGACGAGCTCGAGGCTAGTGACGGGTAGGCCGGTGAGGCTCGCGATCTCGTCGTGAGCACGTCGGTCGGTGCGAAATCCGTATCCGGCCAACAGATTCGACCCGGCAAGAAGCAGATCGCCCTGGCCCTCGTTGACGTGCTCGGTGTACCTCGGCCGGTAGCCGTGCGAAGCCATCCACTCGGCGTACGCCTCGGCTTCACCGGTGCGCTGCGGAAACGCGAAGCGGGCCACCACCGCGGTGTCGCCGATCAGGAAGCCGGCGTTGGCGGCGTAGACCATGTCGGGCAGACCGGGGCGGGGCGTGACGAGTTCGACGGTGTGGCCGAGATCGGTATAGGCCTGCCGCAACGTCTCCCATTGGGCAAGCGCAAGTGCGGTGTCCACGGGGACGGTGACATCCATCCACGGATTGATCGCGTACTCGACGGTGAAGTGCCGCGGCGGGGTCATGGCGTAGCGGCGGGGCGTCGCGGTGCGTGGGTGCGAGGCCGGGCGGGCGGTTTCGGATACGGCGGGGTTCACGAGTTCACCCGAAATCGTCATGAATCGACGATATGAGCGACCTCTGACGCAATCAATCGCATCTTGTTGCTTGTACTGCAGGGATATCTTGCGTCAAACTCGCTATCACGAACATTCGTTGCGTGGAGGTGGTCGTGGAGCGGCTGGATGACACAGACGAACGAATCCTGGCCGAACTCGCCGAGCACGCCAGGGCGACATTCGCCGAGATCGGCCAACGGGTGAATCTGTCGGCGCCCGCGGTGAAACGGCGGGTCGATCGCATGGTCGCCGACGGGGTGATCCGCGGCTTCACCACCGTCGTCGACCGTAACGTCCTCGGCTGGCGCACCGAGGCGTACGTCCAGGTGTTCTGCCAGGGCACCATTGCCCCGGACCAATTGCGCGCGGCCTGGATCGACATTCCCGAGGTGGTGAGCGCGGCAACGGTGACCGGCACCGCCGACGCCATCCTCCACGTACTGGCTCGCGACATGCGTCACCTCGAGGAAGCGCTGGAACGGATCCGCACCACCGCCCGCATCGAGCGCAGCGAGAGCATCGTGGTGCTGTCCAACCTCATCGACCGCAGGCTGCCTGACGCGGACGTGACGTGAGCGGATGGCCTGCACAAACGCAGGGTGGCGCACAACGCTCAACCGCGATCGTGTAAAAACCCCACGTGACTACATCAACGGGATCCGCGGCGGGCATCGTCATCGTCGGCGGTGGTCTGGCTGCCGCCCGGACGGCCGAACAGCTGCGCCGTTCGGAGTTCACCGGGCCCGTCACGATCGTCAGTGACGAGGACCATCTGCCCTACGACCGGCCGCCGCTGTCCAAGGAAGTGCTGCGCGCCGAGACCGACGACGTCACGCTCAAGCCGGCCGAGTTCTACGCCGAGAACAACATCACGTTGAGGCTCGGATCGGCGGCGCGGTCAGTGGACACCGCCGCCAAGAAGTTGACGCTGGCCGACGGCACCGAGGTGGCCTACGACGAGCTCATCATCGCCACCGGGCTGGTGCCCAAGCGCATCCGGTCCTTCGGCGACCTGGCCGGGATCCACGTGTTGCGGTCCTACGACGAGAGCATGGCCCTGCGTGCGGATGCCGGAAAGTCTCGGCGCGCCGTCGTGGTCGGGGCCGGCTTCATCGGCTGCGAGGTGGCTGCGAGCCTGCGCAAGCTCGGTGTCGAGGTGGTGCTGGTGGAGCCCCAGCCGACGCCGCTGGCTTCTGTGCTGGGCGAGAAGATCGGTGCGTTGGTGACCCGGCTGCACGAGGCCGAGGGGGTCGACGTGCGCTGCGGTGTCGGCGTCACCGAGGTCCGCGGTACCGACAAGGTCGAACAGGTGGTGCTGGGCGACGGAACCGAGGTCGACGCCGATCTGGTGGTGGTGGGCATCGGGTCGCATCCCGCGGTCGACTGGCTCGAGGGCAGCGGTATCGAGCTGGACAACGGCGTGGTCTGCGATGACCTGGGCCGCTCCAGCGCCCCGAACGTGTGGGCCATCGGCGATGTGGCGTCCTGGCGGGATCACGTGGGCGGCCAAGTGCGCGTTGAACATTGGAGCAATGTCGCCGATCAGGCGCGGGCCATGGTGCCGGCCATGCTGGGCCAGGAAGCCTCGCCGGTGGTCTCGGTGCCGTACTTCTGGAGCGATCAGTACGACGTCAAGATCCAGTGCCTGGGCGAGCCCGTGGCCGACGACGTCGTGCACGTGGTGGAGGACGACGGCCGCAAGTTCCTGGCCTTCTACGAGCGCGACGGCGTGGTGGTCGGCGTGGTCGGCGGCGGCATGCCCGGAAAGGTGATGAAGGCCCGCGGCAAGATCGCCGCCGGCGCCCCCATCTCCGACGTCTTGGGCTGACTTTCCTGCCCAACACTTCCTGCCGCACACTTCCTGCCGAACACTTCCTGCCGAACAGACGCAAACCCGTACCTTTTCGCGTGAAAAGGTACGGGTTTCTGTCTGCTCGCGGAGAGCTCGCGGGGAGAAGGTACCGCTCAGAACTGGCCGAGGTAGAACCGCGATCCCTGGTCGTCGGTGCACTCGGCCATCAACCCGTAGGGCTGTCGTGACGGCTCCTGCAGCACGGTGCCACCGGCCTCGCGGACCCGGTCGACCGCGGCATCGATATCGGCGACCGTCCACATCGGCACAGCGGTGGACCGGGCCGCACCGCCGGCCATACCCGACATGGGCTGGCTGCCCTGAACAGCCCAGCCGTCGTCGACGCGCCCCGGCTCGAAGCTCCACGACAGCACCTGGCCGTAGAACTCCTTGAATGCCGCCGAATCGGGAACCTCATAGGTGAGGTACGAAAGTTCGCCCGGCCCAGCCCCATTGAGTTCAGGTCGGGGGACCGCGGTGGCCGGCTGGAACACCGCGAACGCGGTACCCGCCGGGTCGGTCGCGTCGAGCACCGTGCCGAACTCCCGCACCTGCGGCTCGCCCACGGTGCCGCCGGCGGCGGTGATCGCCCGCTGTGCCTCGTCCAGATCAGCCACCGCGTAGCAGCAGAACAGCGTGGGCGGGCCGTCGGCGTCGAAGATGCCGATGTGTTGCTCGGTGTTGGTGACCTGGCGCGTGGCCGGATCGAAGGCCCAGCCCAGCACCTGGCCGTAGAACCGGGCGGCACGCTCGATATCCGGGGCCCAAACCGAGACGTAACCGACGTCGCCGTGCTGGATCACCTCGGTGCGGGCACTGGTACCGGTCACCGGCCCCGAGAGCATCCAGCGGTGCCCGGACGGGTCGACGATGGTGGCGGCGCGGGTGCCGTAGTTCTCATACGGCTCGCGCTGCACCTGGGCCCCGTGGGTCCGGGCCCGCTGCAGCACGTCGTCGGTGCTGGCCACGTGCAGCATCAGGCTCACCGAATTCTCTTGTGGGCGAGGCGCCTTCAACCCCAGCTCGGGAAACTCGTCGGCCAGGTAGAAAACTCCACCGGCGATCGCAAGCTCGGCGTGCCCGATCCGGCCGTCCTCCATCACGACGGGTTCGCCAACGGGTTCGGCGTCGAACACGTCGACGTACCAGGCGATGGCCGCTCGGGCGTCGTGGGCTGCCAGATAGGGGATCACTGCCGAGCGTGGGGCCGGCGGGCTGTCGGTCGATTCGTTCAGTTCGGCGATCGCAGTGTCGGTTCCGCTCATGTCGACTCCTTCGGTGTGGTCGGGAAGGGTGAGGGCCGATTCCAGCCGCGCCCGTAGTCGGGCCGCGAACGCCGGGTCGGGGGAGACCGGGTGGTCCGCACCGCTCAGCACGGTCAGCGGATCGTGGCTGTTGTTCACGACGTCCCTCCCTCCTGCGCCGGGTTCTGGAATGGGTATTGAGACCTGAAGGCGCGTCGGGCCCGCACCAGCAGGGCTTCGGTGGCGTGGACGGTGCGGCCGATCAACTCGGCGCATTCAGCCACAGTGCAGTCGTCGAGGTACCGCAGGGCGAGCACCGTCCGGTGATGTTCGGGTAAGCGAGCCAGGACTGCCTCGGCGACAATGCGATCCAGCTCGCCATCCCAGTCGTCGACCGGGTCGACCGGTTCGGGCAGTTCGGCCACCGGCACGCTGAACCGGTCGTGTCGGCGCCGGTAGTGGTCGGCGAGTTTGTGCCGGGCCACCCCGATCAGCCAGGGCACCGAGAGCTGCGGCGGGGATGGTTTGCGGGCCGCGTCCATGGCGGCCAGGAACGTCTCCGACGTCAGGTCCTCGGCGGTTCCGCGGTCACCACAGCGGCGGACGAAGTAGCCGTACACCGCCGGTAGCGCCTCGTCATACAGCGCCAGTAGCTTCCGCGGAGCGTCTGTTTCGGCGCTCACACCCTTATCGTCGCCGCGGGACGCCGATCTCCGACACCCCCTGGGAAAGTTTTTTCAGCGGCGGTCGCCGAGCGCCTCCAGGCCGGGCCTGGCCACTTCGAAGGCCTGGCCGATGGCGTGGGCCAGAGACACCGACTCATCGGCGAGCCAGTGCTCATAGGCCGACAGCGCGACTCCGAGCATCAGCCATCCCACGGTCTGCGGCATCAGGTCACCGGGGTCGGCGCCGATCCGCTGTGCCACGAAGGTGGCGATGACCTCCCGCCAGCCGGCATACATCGTCATCGAATATGCCTGTAGCCCAGCGGTTTCCAGGATCACGCGCATACGAAGACGGTGTTGGGCCATCTCCTGCGCGTCGTAGGTGTTGAAGGACAGCAGCGCCTCGCGCAGTGCGTCGGCCAGCGGTGTGTCGGTGCTGAGCGCGGCCAGCAGCTCACGTAGGTGTTGCAGGTGAGCGTCGAAGTCGCCCCAGGGGATGGCGTTCTTGGAGGCGTAGTAGCGGAACAGCGTGCGGCGCGCGATGCCGGCGGCTTTGGCCACGTCGTCGACGCTGACCTCATCGAAGCCGCGGGTGGCGAACAGGGCCAGCGCGACGTCGGTGATGTGGTCCTGTGTGGTGGACGGACGCCGACCGACCCGGGGTCCGGATGCCTGCCGCATGAAACCGCCCTTCCATTTGTGCACTCGATGCCATATTCTTGCGACTCAGGTCACAAATGTCGAGACCCACAGTTACCGGAACAGCCGAAAGAAAGGTGCGACTCATGGATCAGAACCCGCAGACGGAAACCGAAACCCAACTCGTCACCGAGACGCTCGTCGAAGAGGTCTCGATCGACGGTATGTGCGGGGTTTACTGACGGTGTCCACACAGGTCGCCGAAACGGCTGGGCGCACTGGCGTCGTCTTCGACCCGGATGTCAGCTGGCGATTGCACCATCAGGTGGCGGTGCGGCCAGAACCGTTCGGCGCCCTGCTGTATCACTTCGGAACCCGCAAGCTGTCGTTTCTGAAGAACCGGACGGTCGTCGAGGTGGTCAACTCTCTGGCTGACCACCCCGACGCCCGGTCCGCGTGCCGCGCGGCCGGAATCTCGGACTCCGACCAAGGTCCCTACCTGCACGCGCTGAGCGTGCTGGTGTCATCGAAAATGCTGATCCCCGGGAATTGCTCATGACTTCTGTTGCACCTGCACCTGTTCGAGTGCCGCGCCTCGTCGAACAGTTCGAAAGCGGGCTCGACGCCCCGATCTGCCTCACCTGGGAGCTCACCTACGCCTGCAACCTGGCCTGCGTGCACTGCCTGTCCTCCTCGGGCAAGCGCGACCCGCGCGAGCTGTCGACGAGGGAGTGCAAGGACATCATCGACGAGCTGGAACGCATGCAGGTGTTCTACGTGAACATCGGTGGCGGCGAACCGACTGTGCGCCCGGACTTCTGGGAACTCGTCGACTATGCGACCGAGCATCACGTCGGGGTCAAGTTCTCCACCAACGGTGTGCGCATCACGCCCGAGGTCGCCGCGAAGCTGGCGGCCAGCGACTACGTCGACGTGCAGATCTCGCTGGACGGCGCCAACGCCGAGGTCAACGATGCCGTGCGCGGTAAGGGTTCGTTCGACATGGCCGTGCGCGCGCTGGAAAACCTCGCTGCCGCAGGCTTTTCCGACGCCAAGATCTCCGTCGTGGTCACGCGGCACAACGTCGACCAGCTCGACGAGTTCAAGGCGCTGGCCGACCGTTACGGTGCCACGCTGCGGATCACCCGGCTACGTCCCTCCGGCCGCGGTGCCGACGTCTGGGACGAACTGCACCCCACGGCCGACCAGCAGCGCCAGCTCTACAACTGGCTGGTCTCCCACGGCGAGCGGGTGCTGACCGGAGACTCGTTCTTCCACCTGTCGGGGCTCGGCGAGCCCGGCGCGCTGGCCGGGTTGAACCTGTGCGGCGCCGGCCGGGTGGTGTGCCTGATCGATCCGGTGGGCGACGTGTATGCCTGCCCGTTCGCCATCCATGACAAGTTCCTGGCCGGAAACATCTTGGAAGACACCGGATTCGGGTCGGGCTTCCAGAACGTCTGGCAGAACTCGCCGCTGTTCCGTGAGCTGCGCGAGCCGCAGTCGGCGGGCGCTTGCAGCGGTTGCGGGCACTACGACGCCTGCCGCGGCGGCTGCATGGCGGCCAAGTTCTTCACCGGTCTGCCGATGGACGGCCCGGATCCCGAGTGCGTCGAGGGCTGGGGCGAACCGGCGCTCGCACAGGAACGCACCAAGCCCAAGCCCAGCGGTGATCATTCGCGTGGCACCAAACAAGGCCCGGTGGCGCTCAAACTGCTGACCAAGCCGCCCGCCCGCATCTGTAACGAAAGTCCGGTGTAACCCATGGCTCGTGATACCTGGTTCGAGACCGTCGCCATCGCCCAGCAACGGGCCAAGAAGCGGCTGCCCAAGTCCGCATACTCGTCGCTGATCTCTGCCAGTGAGAAGGGCGTGACGGTCTCCGACAACGTAGAGGCGTTCGCCGAGCTCGGCTTCGCACCGCACGTGGTGGGTGCCACCGAGAAGCGTGAGATGGCGACAACCGTGATGGGGCAAGACATTTCGATGCCCGTCATCATTTCGCCCACCGGTGTGCAGGCGGTCGACCCCGACGGTGAGGTGGCGGTGGCCCGGGCCGCGGCAGCCCGTGGCACCGCCATGGGCCTGTCCTCCTTTGCCAGCAAGCCGATGGAGGAAGTCACCGCCGTCAACGACAAGATCTTCTTCCAGATCTACTGGCTCGGGTCTCGCGACGAGATCGCCGAGCGGGTGCAGCGCGCGAAGGATGCCGGAGCCAAGGGCCTGATCGCCACCACCGACTGGAGCTTCAGCCACGGTCGGGACTGGGGCAGCCCCAAGATCCCGGAAAAGATGGACCTCAAGACGATGATCAAGATGTCGCCGGAGGTGATCACCAAACCGCGCTGGCTGTGGAGCTTCGGCAAACACCTGCGGCCGCCGGATCTGCGGGTACCCAACCAGGGCCGGCGTGGCGAGCCCGGACCGCCGTTCTTCGAGGCGTACGGGCAGTGGATGGGCACCCCGCCACCGACCTGGGAGGACATCGCCTGGCTTCGTGAGCAGTGGGGTGACGCGCCGTTCCTGCTGAAGGGCATGGTGCGCGTCGACGACGCCAAACGTGCTGTTGATGCCGGTGTTTCGGCGATCACGGTGTCCAATCACGGCGGCAACAACCTCGACGGCACCCCGGCGGCGATCCGTTGCCTGCCGGCCATCGCCGAGGCGGTCGGCGACCAGGTGGAGGTTTTGCTGGACGGTGGCATCCGGCGGGGCAGCGACGTCGTCAAGGCCGTGGCGCTCGGGGCCCGGGCGGTGATGATCGGTCGCGCCTACCTGTGGGGCCTGGCTGCCAACGGCCAGGCGGGCGTCGAGAATGTGCTGGACATCCTGTCCGGTGGCATCGACTCGGTGCTGCGCGGGCTGGGCAAGTCCTCGATCCATGATCTGACGCCGGATGACATCCTCGTTCCGGAGGGCTTCCTGCGGACCCTGGGCGTTCCCCGCGCCGACGCCTGAGGTGGCCTTACCGTCACCCTGAGGTGCAGCGTGACGGGGGTGGCAGGAGAGACGTACGTGATGCTCGCGGCCGGTCCGCGGAAACCGGAGGCAAATCAATTGCTGCTCGTGCTCCAACAATTGGCGCACAGTAAGTGAATTCGGCCTACGATCGGCACGTGGCTTTCCCCAGCGGGCTCGGGAACTCAACGTCGAGGCAGCTACGCAGCATGTCGCCAATGTTGATCGTCCCCATCGGCTCAACCGAGCAACATGGCCCGCACCTGCCCTTGGACACCGACACGCGGATCGCCGCCGCCGTCGCCGACGCGGTTGTCCAGCGTCTCGACGCCGCATCCACGGGTGACTGGGTGGTCGCACCGCCGGTCTGTTACGGCGCCTCCGGCGAACACGAGGGGTTCCCCGGCACGGTCTCGATCGGCACCGTCGCGCTGCGATCGTTGCTGGTGGAGTACGGGCGCTCGGCGTCGAGCTGGGCCGGTCAGCTGGTTTTCGTCAACGGCCACGGGGGCAACGTGGAGGCGCTGGCGGCTGCGGTGCCGCAGCTGCGCGAGGAAGGCCGCGACGCCGGCTGGGTCCCGTGCGCCGCCGCCGACGCCGACGCGCATGCGGGGCATACCGAAACGTCTGTATTGCTACATATTTCACCCGGTCTCGTCGTCCTCGACGACGTGATCCCGGGGAACACCGCCCCGCTGGCGGAGCTCATGCCGGCGATGCGCAGTGGGGGGATCGCCGCGGTCAGTGAAGTCGGGATACTCGGTGACCCGACAACCGCGACCGCGGCCGAGGGAGGGCGTATTTTTGCTGAGATGGTCGAGGGCTGCGTGGGTCGGATGAGGCGGTGGCAGCCGGACCGGAATGGATTGCTGATATGACCGGACCGAGGCTGCCCGACGGTTTTGCCGTGCAGGTGGATCGCCGGGTCAAGGTGCTCGGGGCCGGCGCGGCCTTGCTGGGCGGGTCGCCCACGCGCCTGCTGCGGCTCGCACCGACGGCGCAGACCATGCTCAACGGCGGACGGCTGGAAGTCCATGACGCGCAGAGCGCGCAATTGGCACGGACTTTGCTCGACGCCACGGTGGCCCACCCCCGTCCGCCCAGCGGACCGTCACATCGGGACGTCACGGTCATTATCCCGGTGCGTGACAACGTATCCGGGCTGCATCGGTTGATCGCAGCGTTGCGCGGGCTGAAGGTGATCGTCGTCGACGACGGTTCGGCGGTCCCGGTGGCGCAGTCCGAGTTCGCCGGTATGCACTGCGATGTACAGGTGCTGCGGCACCTGACCAGCAACGGCCCGGCGGCGGCCCGCAACACCGGCCTGGCCGCGTGTGAGACCGATTTCGTGGCTTTCCTGGACTCCGATGTGGTACCTCGTCGCGGCTGGCTGGAGGCGTTGCTCGGCCACTTCTGTGATCCGGCCGTGGCCCTCGTGGCGCCCCGCATCGTGGGCCTGCACACCGCCGACAATGCGGTGGCCCGGTACGAGGCGGTGCGGTCATCGTTGGACCTCGGGGTGCGCGAGGCGCCGGTGGTGCCCTACGGCCCGGTGTCTTATGTGCCGAGTGCGGCCATCATCTGCCGGCGGTCCGCGCTGACCGCGGTGGGCGGGTTCGACGAGACCATGCAGTCCGGCGAGGACGTCGACCTGTGCTGGCGGCTGGTCGAGTCCGGGGCCCGGCTGCGGTATGAGCCGATCGCCCTGGTGGCGCACGACCACCGGACCGATCTGCGAGAGTGGTTCCACCGCAAGGCCTTCTATGGCACGTCCGCCGCGCCACTGACGGTCCGGCACCCGGGCAAGACCGCGCCGGTGGTGATCTCCGGCTGGACGTTGATGGTCTGGCTGCTGATGGCGATGGGGTCGTGTGTCGGTTACCTGGGCTCGGTGGTGCTCGCGATCTTCACCGGCCGGCGCATCGCACGATCCCTGTCCACGGTCGACACCGAACCCACCGAGGTCGCCGCGGTGACCGCGCGCGGGCTCTGGTCCTCGGCCCTGCAGCTGTGCTCGGCGATCTGCCGGCACTACTGGCCGGTGGCACTGATCGCTGCCCTGCTGTTCCGTAGGGCCAGACATGCGGTGCTGGTGGCGGCGGTGCTCGACGGGGTGGTCGACTGGGCGACCCGGCGCGGCAACGCCGACGACGACACCAAACCCGTCGGCCTGCTGACCCATATCCTGCTCAAGCGCCTCGACGATATCGCCTATGGCCTCGGCCTGTGGACGGGTGTGATGCGGGAACGCCAGCTGGGTGCGCTCAAGCCGCAGCTGCGGAGCTAAGACCAATTGCAGCGGCTAACGCGTCCTCCGCGCGTGCGGGACGTCCTGATCGTCGGTGCGGGCAGCGCCGGATCAATTCTGGCCGAACGCCTTTCCGTCGATCCCGAATGCAATGTCACCGTCGTCGAGGCCGGCCCGGCTCCGAGCGACCCGCGGGTGGCAGCGCAGATCACCGATGGCCTGCGCCTGCCGATCGGCGCGGCGAGTTCGGTGGTGCGGCACTACGCGTCGGTGCTGACTGAGCGGCCACCTCGGCACACCGAGATCATCCGGGGGGCGGTGGTCGGCGGTTCCGGGGCGGTCAACGGCGGCTACTTCGGGCGGGGCTTGCCCACGGACTTCGACACCTGGGCCGTCCCTGGCTGGTCCTGGGACGAGGTACTGACGCATTTCCGGGCGATCGAGACCGACGTCGATTTCGACAATGCCCTCCACGGGGACAGTGGTCCGATCACCGTTCGCCGGGTACGTGAATTCGACGGGTGCACAGCCTCTTTCGTCGATGCCGCCAAGCGGGCCGGTTTCGGCTGGATCGATGACCTCAACGGTTCGGATGCCGGTGCGGCCCTGCCCGCCGGTGTCGGCGCAGTGCCGCTGAACATCAACGGCGGCACCAGAGTTGGCCCCGGTGGCGCCTATCTGCAACCGGCGCTGGACCGGCCGAACCTCAAGCTGCTGACCGACACCAGGGCCCACCGGGTGCAGTTCCAGGCCAACCGTGCGGTCGGGGTGCGCTGCGACAACAACTCCATCCTGACCGCGGATCGGATCGTGTTGTGTTCCGGGGCAATCGGATCAGCTCACCTGTTGTTGCTGTCCGGTGTCGGACCCGCAGCCGAACTGGAGCGGCTGGGTGTGCCGGTGGTGGTCGACCTGCCGGTCGGCACGCATACCGTGGATCACCCCGAGTGGGTGCTTCCCGTCTCCTGGACGCCCACCCATGACCTGCCACCGTTGGAGGCCGTGCTCACCACGGCCGACGGCATCGAGGTGCGTCCGTACACGGCCGGGTTCTCGGCGATGGTGCATGGCCCCGGGCACGATCCCGCGGAGCTTCCGCACCTCGGGGTGGCGCTGATGCGCCCGCACTCGCGCGGCCGCGTGCGGTTGGTCTCGGCCGATCCGATGGTGGCCCCGGTCATCGAACACCGCTACGACACGGTGCCAGAGGATGTCGAGGCGCTGCGTCGTGGCGCCGAGCTGGCGCGCGAACTGGTCTGTCACACAGCCGAAGTCGGTGAGCCGCAGTGGTCGACGTCGCAACACCTGGCCGGGACGGCGCCGATGGGAGCCGGGCCCGCCGCGGTGCTCGACCCCACCTGCCGAGTGCTGGGGGTCGAGAGCCTGTGGGTGGTGGACGGGTCAATCATGCCGAGCATCACCAGCCGCGGCCCGCACGCGACCATTGCCATGATCGGTCATCGGGCGGCGGAGTTCCTCGCGTTCTGAGCCGACGGACGAACGCGGCCTGACGTCCGTCGGCGCCCGGCGCCCAGACCCCGACGAACACCGCGGCCACCCCCAACACGATGGCCATCACCAGCAGCGCGGAGTTGGTTGCTTCCAGGAATGCCTGCTTGGCCAGCTCGGCAACCGCCGGCCCCTGCGGGCCCAGTTGGCCCGCCACGGCCAGAGCCTCGGCGAGTGAACCCAGGATCGGTTCACGCAGCGCAGCGGGCAGGCCGGGCAGTCCGTCGAGAGCTCCGGCGAGCTGGTTCTGGTAGTGCGCGGCCAGGATCGAGCCGGCCACCGCTATGCCCAGTGCGGCGCCCACTTCACGGCCGGTGTCGTTGACCGCCGAGGCCACTCCCTGCTTCTCGTCCGGTACTGCGCCCATGATGGCCGATGTGGTTGGTGCGGTGCACAATCCGATACCCGTGCTCATGATGAACAACGGCCAGCTGTAGTCGAGATAGCCCGAGTCCACCTCCAGCAATCGCATGCACAGCAGGCCGACCGCGATCACCAGCAGGCCGGCGCACACGCACGTTCGCAGACCCAGCCGAGGTAGGTACAGGTGGGTGGTGGCGCCCAGTGCCAGCACCGGAATCATCAACGGGCACAGGGCGAATGCGGTCTGGATCGGACTGTAGCCCATGACCAGCTGGATGTACTGCATGCTGACGAAGAAGTAGCCGAAGTTGGCGAAGAACAGAAACGTCACGCCGACGGCGCCGGTGGCGAAGTCGGGTTTGGCGAACAGCCGGACATCCAGCAGCGGGTGTGGATGCCTGAGTTGTGCCACGGTGAACGCCGCACCGAGCGCGACACCGGCCGTCAGGCAGCCCCACACCGCGGGATGCGTCCAGCCCCGCACCGGCGCCTCGACCACGCCGAGCACGAACACCGCCACGGCGGCGCCGATCAACACCGCGCCGATCCAGTCCAAGGGCGCGGACGTCTCGTCGCGCGAGGAGGGCACCGTGCAGGTCAGCGCGAACAGGGCCACCGCGGCGATGGCAAAGGTGGCGAAGATGGACTGCCACGGCCAGAGATGAAGCAACCCGCCGGTGATCAGGAAACCGAAAACTGCCCCCGATCCGACCACGCCGGCCCAGATTCCAATTGCCTTGTTGCGCTCGGACTTCGGAAAGGCGGCGGTGAGCAGGGACAGGGTGGCGGGCATGATGAAGGCGGCACCGGCGCCGGCGATGGCCCGGGCCACGATCAGTTGTACGGGGCTGTCCCAGACCAGGGGTGCGGCCGAGGCCAGGGTGAAGACCGTCAGGCCGATCAACAGCGCGCCGCGCCGGCCGTAGCGGTCGCCGATGGCGCCGGCCGGGAGGAGCAGGCAGGCCAGGGCCAGGGTGTACCCGTCGATGACCCACGTGAGTTGGGCCTGGGTCGCCGTGGTCTGGCGGGCGATATCGGGCAGCGCGGCATTGAGGGCCACCATCGAGGCGATGACGATCGAGACGTCCATGCACGCCACCGTCAACAGCCAGTAGCGTCGCCGGATCGACAGTTCGGCCATCGCGGGGTCGATATCCTGACCGGACTCGACGAGGGTGGTCGACATGCACGGCTCCTACGTCGGGGAAGTTTTGAGACTATCAGTCTCGGAGTAAGACGGTAAGTCTGGTTTCTGGAGGTGATGACGCATGGCGGCCGAAAGCGGTGACCCGCGCCCGGCCCGTTCCCGGGCCCGGCTCCTGGAGGCGGCGACATCGTTGCTGCGGTCCGGCGGGCCGAGCGCGGTCACGGTCGACGCGGTCACGCGCGCCGCGAACGTGGCCCGGGCCACGTTGTATCGGCACTTTCCCAGTGGAAACGACTTGTTGGCGGCGGCATTTCGCGCGCTTCTGCCGGTGGCGCCCATGCCGCCCGAGGACGGCCCACTGCGCGATCGGCTGATTGCCCTGGTGCAGGCGCAGGCCGATTCGATCGCCGAGGCGCCGATCAGCGTCACCGCAATGTCATGGCTGGCCCTCGGCGGGGACATGGAGAAGCTGCCCTGGCGGTCCGACGACAGCCCCGAGGTGCGGACCCTGCGGGAGCAGGTGGCCGAACACTACGCGTTGCCGTTCGACGCGATCTTCGACAGCCCTGAGGCCGTCGCCGAACTGGGTGAGGTGGATCGGACGCAGGCCGCTGCACTTCTGTTGGGGCCGATCGTGCTGGGCAAGCTGAGCACGCTGACCGAATTCGACTACACCTCCTGCGTACGGGCCGCGGTGGATGGCTTCCTGGCCACCCACCGCCGGCCGACAGCGGCCGAGAAGGCTCAGCAGGCTCAGCGCAGCGAGTAGCGAACCGGCAGGTGCTTGAGCCCGCCGACGAACGTCGTCGCCGAAAGCTCGGGCTTTCCGGCCAATTCGATCGACTCCAGCCGGCCCAGCAGCTCGGTGAACAAGCTGTTCATCTCCATCCGGGCCAGCGCAGCCCCCAGGCAGAAGTGCACCCCGTACCCGAAGGCCAGGTGCTTGTTGGGGTCCCGGCTGACGTCGAAGCGGTGCGGGTTGTCGAACACGTCTTCGTCGCGGTTGCCGGAAACATAGGCCAGATAGACGGATTCACCCTTGGCGATCGGTACCCCGCGCACCGTGGTGTCCGCCGTGGCGGTCCGCATGAACTCCTTGACCGGCGTTGTCCACCGGATCATCTCCTCCACCGCGGTGCCCATCAACTCGGGATTGGCCTGCAATGTGGCCAGCTGGTCCGGGTTTTCGATGAGGGCGTGCAGCCCGCCGGAGATGGCGTCCTTGGTGGTGTCGTGGCCGGCACTGGCGACGATGACGTAGTAGGACGCGGTGTCGACATCCGACAGGGGTTCACCGTCGATGGTCCCGTTGGCGATGGCCGAAGCCAGGTCCTCGGTCGGATTGGCGCGGCGCGCCGCGGTCAGGGTGGAGAAGTAGGCGAAGAAGTCGAGGAGCACCGAGAGCTGGTCCTGCAGTGAGCCGCCCTCACGCTTGTACTCGTCGTCGTCACCACCGAACATCTCCTGGGTCAGCATGTGCATCCGGGAGTAGTCCTCCTCGGGCAGGCCCAGGAGCGACATGATGACGTACAGCGGGAAGTGCACGGCGATCTCGGTGACGAAGTCGCACTCCGGTCCGATGTCGCGCATCTGGTCGACGTAGCGTTTGGCCAGCTCGTCGACCCGGACCTTCAGTGCACGCATTGCCTTGGGCCGGAACCAATCTGCGCCGATGGCGCGAACCTTGCGGTGGTGCGGATCGTCCATGTGGATCAGGGTGCGCAGACCCATTCCCGCTTCCAGCTGTTGTTTGGCCAGATCGTCGGCGGCCGCGGTGGCCAGCAGCGGCCGTGGCTCGCTGATGAACAGTTCGTTGTCCCGCTCGATGGCCATGATGTCGGCGTGTTTGGTGATCGCCCAGAACGGCCGGTAGGGCCGCTGATCCACCCAGGCCACCGGGTTGTTCGCGCGCAGGTGGGTCAGCGCGGCGTGCAGGCGTGCGTCGTCGGCGTATGCCGTCGGGTCGGCCAGCACCTTCGCGGCTTCATCCATCGTCGGCGCGCTCATGCGGTCTCCTCCGGTCGCGTTCTTGACGGGTGTCAATTCTTACCCTATGTGATCGGTGCCACTCAAGAGGGCTGATTCGCCGCGATCCGCCCCGTACGCTCGCAGCCATGCGGTCGGGGCGTGGCGTCGTCGTGTTGCTGGCACTGCTGGCGACGCTGCTGGCAGGGTGTGCGCGCGGTGACGGCCAATCGGTTCCGGCCGGACCGGCATCGAGTCACCCGCAGAGTCAGGATCCGGCGCTCGTGCGGATCGCGGCCGGAACCTTGCGCGGCACAGTGGCATCCGGTCATCGGCTGTTCGCCGGCATCCCGTACGCGGCCGCACCGGTTGGTCCGTTGCGATTCGCCCCACCGGCTCCAGCGCCGGGATGGCCGGGGGAGCGCGACGCCACCCGCCCCGGCCCGCGGTGCATCCAGGATCCCGATTCCGACCCGGAACACGGCGCCAACACGGCCGAGGACTGCCTGAGCCTGAACGTCTGGACGCCGCCGGTTTCGGAGGAGAAGCGCCCCGTGATGGTGTGGATCCACGGCGGAGCGTTCATCGGCGGCAGCGGCGACATCTACGACGCGGGACGGCTCGCCGCGCGCGGTGACATCGTGGTGGTGACGATCAACTACCGGTTGGGCGCGCTGGGGTTCCTGGCGCACCCGGCGTTGGGGCCTGGCGGTGACGTCGGCAACTACGGGTTGGCTGATCAGCAGGCGGCGTTGCGCTGGGTGCGGGACAACATCGCCGATTTCGGTGGCGACCCCGAAAAGGTCACGGTCGCAGGTGAATCCGCGGGTGGAATGTCGGTGTGTGACCATCTCGTGTCACCGGGATCGGTGGGCTTGTTCCACGCCGCGATCCTGATGAGCCCACCGTGTCAGGCCCAGGCCGATCTCACCGTGGCGGCCCGTCGGTCACAGGACTATGCGGCCGCGGTGGGGTGCCCGGATCCCGCCGCGGCGGCCGCCTGCCTGCGCGCGCTTCCGGTCGGGCGGCTGCAGACGCCCGTCTGGTACTACAACATCGGCAGTGACCAGCTGACCGGTCCGGTCACCGCGTCGGCATCGATCCCCAGCGCGCCGCTGACGGCCTTCGCCACCGGCCGGGCCGAGCGGGTGCCGGTGCTGATCGGCACCACTCGTGACGAGTTCACGCTCTTCGTGGCGTTGCGGTACCTCAGGCAGGGGCAGCGTTACACCGCGGCCGACTATCCCCGGCTGCTGGTCGAGACGTTCGGGCCAGACGCGGCGGCGGTCGGAACGCACTATCCGATCGAGCGTTACGGTGGTGCGGCGCAGGCATATTCGGCGGCAGTCACCGATGGAGCGTTTGCGTGTGTGTCGGATCGGATCGCCACCGGGCTCGCCGGCGACGGTCCGGTCTACGCCTACGAGTTCAACGATCGCACCGCCCCGGCGCCGGAGGTGATGCGCACGCTGCCCTTCCCGGTCGGGGCCAGTCACTCCCTGGAGCTGCGCTACCTGTTCGACGTCGGCGGGGCGCCGCCCATGAATCCGGCGCAGCAACAACTTTCAGACCAGATGATCGACTACTGGGCCGCCTTCGTGCGTAACGGCAACCCGGCAGTCGAAGGTCAACCGGATTGGCCAGAGGTGGGCAGCGGACGAATGTCGTTGCAGGCCGACGGCAGCCGCGTGGACACTGACTACCCGTCGGAACATCAATGCCCGTTCTGGGCGGGGTTGAAGGAGAAGTGAACTCGATGGCCACTCCGGATCCGCAGGCCTTCGCCGAGGAATGGGTGAGCGCGTGGAACGCGCACGACGTGGAGGCGGTGCTCGCCCATTTCCACGACGACGTGGTGTTCAGTTCTCCGGTCGCCGCGCGCATCTTTCCCGAGACCGGGGGAGTGGTGCGTGGCAAGGACTCCCTGCGCCACTACTGGACGACGGCGCTGGCCGGCATGCCGGATCTGCACTTCGAGGTGCTCGCCACCTATCGCGGCGAATCGGCGTTGGTGATCCACTACCGCAATCAAAACGGCGGCCTGGTCAACGAGGTGCTGTTGTTCGACGGCTCACTTGTGCGCGAGGGGCACGGCACCTACTTGGACTAGCGCCGATGGTGCACTCAGATCGTGGTTTCGGCGAAAACCGCGATCTGAGTGCACGCTCGGTGATCTAGACCGGCGTCACCCAGGTGGTGATGTCGGCGTGCACCACTTCGACGCCGTCGCGGTCGGTGATGCTGACCGGGACCACGAGGTCGGTGCCCTCGGTGATGGCGGTGAAGTCCGGCGGCGTGAGTTGCGCGGTTGCCCGCAGCGAGGTCGTCGCCTTCGCCAGGTACTGCACCGTCATCGCCTTGGGGATCCAGCGGTGCGTGGTCGGCACGGTGGCCTCCATGAGCATGCCCATTGCCATCTCGGCGGCATTGCACGACGCGATGGCGTGCACGGTGTGCAGGTGGTTGTAGATGAAGAACCACTTGGGCACCGTCACCTCGGCCAGCCCGGGTTCCATGCGCACCACATGCGGCACGATCGAGGCGAAATAGGGCACGCGCGCCACCGCGGCCGCGGAGAACAGCCGCGTGCCGCCGGGCAGCGCTGACATCTTCTTCCAGGCACGGTGCGTGGCGGTGGTGGTCACGGCGCCTACCTTACTCATCAGTAAGGTCCGATCTCGGGGACGCTGCGCTGGTGGTCGCACGAGATTGAAGCCAGGGACAAAATCGGCGCCGGATTTGTCCCTGCGTGCAATCTCGGCGAGGGTGAGCGGGAGGCATCCCGAGCTGCTTGATCCTGGATTTGGAGCACGCCCAGATCTGGGGCATACTGTTCGGGTTGCCTTGCGCCGGGTACGCACCTGGCCGGGCATACGACCGGCGCCCTCGGGCGCATCCGGTTCCAAACACAGATCGCACGGAAATATCCAGGCGAGAATGTGTGCGCGAGGGCGACACGCCCGACCGCGGGGATCGGTGGACCACAGACAGGTAAACAGCGGCGGCAATACTCGGCGCATCCGCGCCGGGGCACCAGGCCCGACGGGCTCGATGGTTTTTTCATCGAGTTCCCGGTACGGCCGGCCGATGAACGAAGTAGAGGTAGGAGAAGCGTGGCGGGACAGAAGATCCGCATCAGGCTCAAGGCCTACGACCATGAGGCCATTGATGCCTCGGCGCGCAAGATCGTCGAAACGGTCACCCGTACCGGTGCCAGCGTGGTGGGCCCCGTGCCGCTGCCGACCGAGAAGAACGTGTACTGCGTCATTCGGTCGCCGCACAAGTACAAGGACTCGCGGGAGCATTTCGAAATGCGCACCCACAAGCGACTGATCGACATCCTCGACCCGACGCCGAAGACGGTTGACGCGCTCATGCGTATCGATCTGCCGGCCAGTGTCGACGTCAACATCCAGTAGGAGACCAGAAGAGATGGCAAGAAAAGGCATCCTGGGCACCAAGCTGGGCATGACGCAGGTGTTCGACGAGAACAACAAAGTCGTCCCGGTGACGGTCGTCAAGGCCGGACCCAACGTGGTGACCCGCATCCGCACCACCGAGCGCGACGGCTACAGCGCCGTGCAGCTCGCCTACGGCGAGATCAGCCCGCGCAAGGTGAACAAGCCCGTCGCCGGCCAATACGCCGCCGCCGGTGTGAACCCGCGCCGTCACCTCGCCGAGCTGCGGCTCGATGAGGCTGCCGCCGCCGAGTACGAGGTCGGCCAGGAGCTGACGGCCGAGATCTTCGCCGACGGGGCATACGTCGACGTGACCGGCACCAGCAAGGGCAAGGGCTTCGCCGGCACCATGAAGCGCCACGGCTTCCGCGGCCAGGGCGCCGCGCACGGTGCCCAGGCAGTGCACCGTCGCCCCGGCTCCATCGGTGGCTGTGCCACCCCGGGCCGCGTGTTCAAGGGCACCCGGATGTCGGGCCGTATGGGCAACGACCGGGTGACCACGCAGAACCTCAAGGTTCACAAGGTCGATGCCGAGAACGGCGTGCTGTTGATCAAGGGCGCCATCCCCGGACGCAACGGTGGTCTGGTGGTTGTCCGCAGCGCAATCAAGCGAGGCGAGAAGTAATGACTTTGAAAATTGACGTCAAGACTCCGGCCGGTAAGACGGACGGTTCCGTCGAGCTGCCCGCCGCGCTGTTCGACGTCGAGCCCAACATCGCTCTGATGCACCAGGTCGTCAACGCTCAGTTGGCCGCCAAGCGCCAGGGCACCCACTCGACGAAGACCCGCGGTGAGGTCTCCGGTGGCGGCAAGAAGCCGTACCGGCAGAAGGGCACCGGCCGGGCGCGTCAGGGTTCGACCCGCGCACCGCAGTTCACCGGTGGTGGCATCGTCCACGGCCCGCAGCCGCGCGACTACAGCCAGCGGACCCCGAAGAAGATGATCGCCGCCGCCCTGCGCGGTGCGCTCTCGGACCGGGCCCGCAACGAGCGCATCCACGCGATCACCGAACTGATCGAGGGCCAGACCCCGTCGACCAAGAGCGCCAAGGCGTTCCTGGCCACCTTGACGGAGAACAAGAAGGTCCTGGTCGTCATCGGCCGCACCGACGAGGTCGGCGCCCGCAGCGTCCGCAACCTGCCTGGTGTGCACGTGATCTCGCCGGATCAACTGAACACCTACGACGTGCTCAACGCTGATGACGTGGTGTTCTCGGTGGAGGCCCTGAACGCCTACATCTCGGCGAATACCAAAGAAGGAGCGTCGGTCTGATGGCAACGATTACCGACCCCCGCGACATCATCCTGGCCCCGGTCATCTCGGAGAAGTCGTACGGGCTGATCGAGGACAACGTGTACACGTTCATCGTGCACCCGGACTCGAACAAGACGCAGATCAAGATCGCGATCGAGAAGATCTTCGACGTCAAGGTGAGCTCGGTGAACACCGCCAACCGGCAGGGCAAGCGCAAGCGCACCCGCTCGGGCTTCGGCAAGCGCAAGGACACCAAGCGCGCGATCGTGACCCTGGCCGAGGGCAGCAAGCCCATCGACCTGTTCGGAGCACCGGCCTAACCCGCCGGGAACTAAGAGGATTTAACTGATATGGGAATTCGCAAGTACAAGCCGACGACCCCGGGTCGTCGCGGTGCCAGCGTCTCCGATTTCGCCGAGATCACTCGTTCGACTCCGGAGAAGTCGCTGGTTCGCCCGCTGCACGGCAAGGGTGGTCGTAACGCCCACGGCCGCATCACCACTCGGCACAAGGGTGGTGGCCACAAGCGCGCCTACCGCGTCATCGACTTCCGTCGCCACGACAAGGACGGCGTCAACGCCAAGGTCGCGCACATCGAGTACGACCCCAACCGCACCGCGAACATCGCGCTGCTCCACTTCCTCGACGGCGAGAAGCGCTACATCATCGCGCCGCAGGGGCTGAAGCAGGGTGACGTGATCGAGTCGGGTGCCAACGCCGACATCAAGCCCGGCAACAACCTGCCGCTGCGCAACATCCCCGCCGGCACCGTGATCCACGCTGTGGAGCTGCGGCCCGGTGGCGGTGCCAAGCTGGCCCGCTCGGCCGGTGTGAGCATCCAGTTGCTCGGCAAGGAAGGCACCTACGCCTCGCTGCGTATGCCCTCGGGTGAGATCCGTCGCGTCGACGTGCGCTGCCGCGCCACCGTCGGCGAGGTGGGCAACGCCGAGCAGGCGAACATCAACTGGGGCAAGGCCGGCCGTATGCGGTGGAAGGGCAAGCGCCCGACTGTCCGTGGTGTCGTGATGAACCCGGTTGACCACCCGCACGGTGGTGGTGAAGGCAAGACCTCCGGTGGCCGTCACCCGGTCAGCCCGTGGGGCAAGCCCGAGGGCCGCACCCGCAAGCCCAACAAGCCGAGCGACAAGCTCATCGTCCGTCGCCGGCGCACCGGCAAGAAGCGCTAGGCCGCGGAAGGAGTAGCAGCGATGCCTCGTAGTCTCAAAAAGGGTCCGTTCGTCGACGACCATCTGCTCAAGAAGGTCGACGTTCAGAACGAGAAGAACACCAAGCAGGTCATCAAGACCTGGTCGCGTCGGTCGACCATCCTCCCCGACTTCATCGGGCACACCTTTGCGGTGCATGACGGCCGCAAGCATGTCCCGGTGTTCGTCACCGAGGCAATGGTCGGGCACAAGCTCGGCGAGTTCGCCCCGACGCGCACCTTCAAGGGTCACATCAAGGACGACCGGAAGAGCAAGCGTCGATGAGCACTGTCACTGAATATCCGTCTGCACAGGCGAAGGCGCGCTTCGTGCGCGTCTCGGCCAGCAAGGCCCGCCGCGTCATCGATCTGGTCCGCGGCAAGAGCGTCGAGGAAGCCCTCGACATCTTGCGGTGGGCGCCGCAGGCCGCCAGCGAGCCGGTCGCCAAGGTGATCGCCAGTGCTGCCGCCAACGCGCAGAACAACGAGGGCCTGGACCCGACGACCCTGGTGGTCGCCACCGTCTACGCCGACGAGGGTCCGACCGCCAAGCGCATCCGCCCGCGTGCCCAGGGGCGTGCGTTCCGGATTCGCAAGCGCACCAGCCACATCACGGTGATCGTCGAAAGCCGGCCGCCCAAGAGCAACGGAGGCGCGGGTGCATCTACTTCCGCTCGTAGCCGTCGGGCGCAGGGCAGCAAGGCCGCGACCGCCACGAAGAAGTCTGCCGAGACGAAGGGAGGCTCGGAGTAGTGGGCCAGAAGATCAATCCCCACGGCTTCCGGCTCGGTATCACGACCGAGTGGAAGTCCCGGTGGTACGCCGACAAGCAGTACAAGGACTACGTGAAGGAAGACGTCGCCATCCGGCGTCTGCTGGCCACGGGTCTGGAGCGGGCCGGCATCGCCGACGTGGAGATCGAGCGCACCCGTGATCGGGTTCGCGTTGACATCCACACCGCGCGTCCCGGCATCGTCATCGGTCGCCGCGGCACCGAGGCCGACCGGATCCGTGCCGACCTGGAGAAGCTGACCGGCAAGCAGGTTCAGCTCAACATCCTCGAGGTGAAGAACCCTGAGTCGCAGGCTCAGCTCGTCGCCCAGGGTGTTGCCGAGCAGCTGAGCAACCGTGTGGCGTTCCGCCGCGCGATGCGCAAGGCGATCCAGTCGGCCATGCGTCAGCCGAACGTCAAGGGCATCCGGGTGCAGTGCTCGGGTCGCCTCGGCGGTGCTGAGATGAGCCGCTCGGAGTTCTACCGCGAGGGTCGCGTTCCGCTGCACACGCTGCGCGCGGACATCGACTACGGCCTGTACGAGGCCAAGACCACCTTCGGCCGGATCGGCGTGAAGGTCTGGATTTACAAGGGCGACATCGTCGGTGGCAAGCGTGAGCTCGCCGCTGCCGCGCCGGCCAGCGATCGGCCGCGTCGTGAGCGTCCGTCGGGCACCCGGCCGCGTCGCAGCGGTTCCTCGGGCACCACGGCGACGAGCACCGAAGCCGGCCGCGCTGCGACGGGCGGAGACGACGCCGCTGCAGGCACTACTCCGCAGGCCGCTGCTGTCGAGGCAGCGCCGGCCGCTGAGAGCACGGAGAGCTAAACCATGCTGATTCCCCGTAAGGTCAAGCACCGCAAGCAGCATCACCCGCGTCAGCGTGGCATTGCCAGCGGCGGCACGTCGGTGAGCTTCGGTGACTACGGCATCCAGGCACTGGAGCACGCCTACATCACCAACCGGCAGATCGAGTCCGCTCGTATCGCCATCAACCGGCACATCAAGCGTGGCGGCAAAGTGTGGATCAACATCTTCCCGGACCGTCCGCTGACCAAGAAGCCCGCCGAGACCCGCATGGGTTCCGGTAAGGGTTCGCCGGAGTGGTGGGTTGCCAACGTCAAGCCCGGTCGCGTGCTCTTCGAGCTCAGCTACCCGGACGAGAAGATCGCCCGGGACGCGCTGACCCGCGCGATCCACAAGTTGCCGATCAAGGCACGCATCGTGACTCGAGAGGAGCAGTTCTGATGGCAGTGGGAACTACGCCTGGTGAACTGCGCGAACTGACCGACACCGAGTTGACGGACAAGCTGCGCGAGTCGAAGGAAGAGCTGTTCAACCTGCGCTTCCAGATGGCTACCGGTCAGCTGTCCAACAACCGTCGGCTGCGCACCGTGCGCCAGGAGATTGCACGGGTGTACACCGTGCTGCGTGAACGTGAGTTGGGTCTGGCTTCCGGGCCCGGAGGTGAGGAAAGCTAAAAATGGCAAACGACAAGGGCACCCAGCCCGGTCCTCGGCACACTCCGCGCACCGAAGAGACCCGTGGCCGTCGCAAGACCGCCATCGGCTACGTGGTGAGCGACAAGATGCAGAAGACCATCGTGGTCGAGCTGGAAGATCGTAAGAGCCACCCGCTCTACGGCAAGATCATCCGGACCACCAAGAAGGTCAAGGCGCATGACGAGAACGGCGACGCCGGTATCGGCGACCGCGTCTCGCTGATGGAGACCCGGCCGATGTCCGCCTCCAAGCGGTGGCGCCTGGTCGAGGTTCTCGAGAAGGCGAAGTAGCGAAGGCTTCTTCTTTCTCAACGCGAGTAGTAGAAAGTGCCCCAAACCCGTCGGGTTTGGGGCACTTTGCGTCTGCTCGACAACCGCGCTCGCGCCGTTTTCGACATGGGGGTTGGCATCTGCGCCGCGCCACGACCCTCATGTCGAAAATGACGGGGCGCCCGCGACTTCGACTGCCCGGTGCTCTCAGCTAGGCGGCATGAGCACGGTGTCGATGAGATAGACGGTGGCGTTGGCGGTGTGGACGCCGCCGCACACCACCGATGCGTCGTTGACCTTCAGCGCGTCACCCGAACCGGTGACCGTCACAGATGCGCCCTGCACGGTCGGCCGGGTGCCGACGACCTTGGCGGGACTGGCCTGACCGGGCACGACGTGGTAGGTCAGGATCTTTGTCAGCATCGCCGAATCCGTCTTGAGCACCTCCATGGTGGCCGGATCGATCTTGGCGAACGCGTCGTCGGTGGGAGCGAATACGGTGAACTCACCGCCGTTGAGGGTGTCCACCAGGTTCACGTTCGGATTCAGCTTTCCGGAGATGGCGGCGGTCAGCGTCGTCAGCATGGGGTTGTTCGACGCGGCGACGGTGACGGGATCCTGCGCCATCCCGACCACCGAACCGGGACCGGACGGCACCTTTTCCGCGTAGGACTTACAGCCCGGCCCCACCAGGTCTGCCGCCGGGTCCGCGGCCATGGGAGCGGCCGACGCACTGGTGACCTCTGGCGTGCCGGGTGCGGACTGTGCGGTGTCATTCGAGCAGGACGGCAACGCGAACATTGCCGTGGCTGCCATTGCCGCGGCCGCGGCCGTCTTGTACTGAAGGTTCAACATTTTCCGACTCCCTATGGGTGATTGACGGTGACCGCCGTCACTTTCTCGGTCAGTGGGTATTCGGTGCGGGGGTCGGCGCAGATGGGTTCGGATCCTGACCAATCCGATAGTCCGTCGGCGCCGAATACCGGCCATGTACACCCTGGTGCTCATCGGATTTCTCGGCGGCCTCATCACGGGCATCTCGCCGTGCATCCTGCCGGTACTGCCCGTCATCTTCTTGTCCGGTGCGCAGAGTGCCCGCGTCACCGAGTCGGACGGCGCGACGATCGTCGCGGTGAAACCGACATTGGCCACCACCTCCCGTCCTTATCGCGTGATCGCCGGGCTGGTGCTGAGCTTCAGTGTCGTGACGCTGGCCGGCTCGGCCTTGCTGCAGTTGTTGCACCTGCCTCAGGACGCGCTCCGCTGGGCGGGCCTGCTAGGACTGACGCTGATCGGTCTCGGCCTGATCTTCCCACGCGTCGAGTTGCTGCTGGAGAAGCCGTTCAGCCGGATTCCACAGACGCAGTTCGGTTCGGGGAGTGGCGGTTTCGGCTTGGGGTTGGCGCTCGGTGTGCTCTATGTGCCGTGCGCGGGACCGGTGCTCGCGGCGATCGTCGTCGCCGGCGCGACGGGTTCGATCGGCGTAAACACCGTTGCACTGACCGTTTCGTTCGCCATCGGTGCCGCGCTGCCGCTCCTCGCCTTCGCGCTCGCCGGGCGTCGAGTTGTCGAGCGGGTCAACGCATTTCGTCGGCAACAGCGCAAGATCCGGCTGATCGGTGGGGTGGTGATGCTGGTGTTCGCGGTGGCGCTGGCCGCCGACGTTCCGGCGAAGCTGCAGCGGGCGATCCCGGACTACACCAGTGGACTGCAGGACCGGGTGGCGACCGCCGGTGAGGTGGCGGACCGGCTGAGCCCGACCGGTAGCGGAGCGTTGTCGCAATGCGCCGAGGGCGCCGAGGAACTCCAGAACTGCGGGCCGGCGCCGGAGATCACCGGAATCACCCAATGGCTCAACACCCCCGGCGGAGCACCCGTGACCCTGAAAGACCTGCGCGGCAAAGTGGTACTGATCGACTTCTGGGCCTACTCATGCATCAACTGCCAACGCGCGATTCCCCACGTCGTCGACTGGTATGACCGCTACCAGGATTCCGGCCTGACGGTGATCGGGGTGCACACACCGGAGTATGCGTTCGAGCGGGTGCCCGGCAACGTGGCCGCCGGTGCCGCCGACCTGGGCATCACTTACCCGGTGGCCCTGGACAATTCGTACTCCACATGGACGAACTACGAGAACCGGTACTGGCCGGCCGAGTACCTGATCGACGCGAACGGTGTCGTACGGCACGTGAAGTTCGGTGAGGGCGGCTACGACGTGACCGAACGGTTGATCCGCGAGTTGCTCGTGGACGCGAAGGGCGCCGCCTTACCGGCGCCGGTGAATGCGCCGGACGTCACGCCGACGTCGGCCCTCACCCCTGAGACCTATCTGGGCGTCGGTAAGGAGATCAACTACGCCGGCGGCGGCGCATACGACGAGGGCGACGCGAGGTTCGACTATCCCGCGAACCTGCCCGCGGACTCGTTCGCCCTGCACGGGCCTTGGCATCTGGACTACCAGGGCGCGACCGCCCGAGGGGCGGATTCGGCCATCAAACTCGACTACCAGGCCAAGAACGTCTATCTGGTCGTGGGTGGCACCGGCACCGTGACCGTGGTGCGGGGTGGTGAGACCACGACCGTGCCGGTCGGCGGGCCGCCCACGCTGCGGCAGATCGTCAGCGACCGCGCTGTGCATCGGGGCCAGATAGAAGTCCGATTGAGCCAAGGGCTCCAGGCATTTTCGTTCACCTACGGGTGACCGGCGATGCGCACCGTCGACTCGGCGCTAGGCTACCCATCGATGGCAGGTATGCCGGACGTGAGCAACGTACTCGACGCTCAACTGCGCCGGGTCGCCCGCGGCGACGCCGAGGCGTTCGCCGGGTTGTATGACGCCACCAGTGCCCGGGTGTACGGGTTGATTCTGCGTATCCTGCGCGATCCCGGCTACAGCGAGGAGACCACGCAGGAGGTCTACGCCCAGGTGTGGCGGCGCGCGGCGGACTACGACCCGCAGCAGGGGTCAGCGCTGTCCTGGCTCATGACGCTGGCCCATCGCCGCGCGGTGGACCGGGTCCGGTCCGAGGTGGCCTCCAGTCGGCGCGAGGCCCACTACATCGCGGTGAGCACCGAACCTGACAGCGACGTGGTCGCCGACTCGGCGATCCGCTCTGACGAGCAGCGGCAAGTGGCCGACTGTCTGGGATCACTGACCGACCTGCAACGCCAGGCGATCGAGCTCGCCTACTACGACGGTCTGACGTATCCGCAGGTGTCCGAACGGCTGTCGACGAGCCTGGGCACGGTGAAAACCCGGATGCGCGACGGACTGCGCAGGCTCCGTGACTGTCTGGGGTGACATGACAGAAGATTCGGAGCTGCCGGATCTGGCGACCGCGTACGCGTTGGACGCGGTTTCCGACGCCGAGCGTACCGACATCGAACGGCGGCTGGCCGCGGCCGGCGCTGAGACCGCGCGGGCATTCCGCGGCGAGGTGCGGGTGGTCCGCGAGACGATGGCGAAGGCGTCGTCGACGGTCGCCGTGCAACCGCCGGTGTCCCTGCGTGAACGTGCGCTGGCGGTTTCCCGCGAAGGGCATCGTGACCGATCGCGTTGGCGCACAGGGCTGTCGAGTGCCGCCGCCGCGGTGTTGATCGCCGCAGCGGGCTTCGGTGCGGGGCTGGCCCTGCGCCCGGCGAGTGCGCCGACCACCGCCGAGCAGGTGATGGCGGCAGGCGATGTCCGCACGGCGACTGCACAGCTCAGTGCCGGGGGCACCGCGACGTTCGTGTACTCGCGCGACGAGCGGAGCGGTGTCGTCGTGATGAACAACGCGGCCCCGCCACCGCCCGGGATGGTCTATCAGATGTGGCTGATGACCGATCAGGGGCCGGAGTCGGCGGGGACGATGGGGGCCGGCACACCCTCGACGCCTTCGATCACCGCCATGGTGCGCGGTCTCGGAGATTCGACCGCGCTGGCGTTCACCATGGAACCCGAGGGCGGGTCGCCGCAGCCGACGGGGGACATGGTGGCGCGGCTTTCGTTGACGTGAGGACGACGGCGGCGAAGATCGCACAACAGCGTGGCCTGCTGACGGGGGCGTGTCGAAATTGTCGCGGCGGCCGGTGTGAGATTCGCCCATTCTGACCGGTGGGTCGAAAGCCGTCGGGAAGTGGGCGTGACGTCGTGTGGGCTTGATTTGCCACCTTCGTCAGTCCGCGCGCAATTTGCGCTTTGAATCCAATTATGGGTTTGCTCACCGGGGGCCGTCCAATACCATCGCGCTCATGTCGGCGCAGGTGTGGCGTGGTATTCGGTCGCTTCCCGGTGGCGGATATCGAACCATATTATTAACTGATACGTTAACGGCGGCCCGGGGTATCTAGATCCGATGACTGCCACGTCGTCGTCGCCTTCCGGGCTGACCGCATTCCTCACCTGGTACTACGACGTCCATCCGACTTTCCGGCTGGTCATCCGATGGGCCCTCATCATCGGTCTGACGGCGTTCGCATTTCACAACAGCTTCAAAAGCCTGGTCATCACGACCGTCGAAGGCGGCATCGGCGGATATGTCTGGACGGTGCCGGTCGCCGCCACCCTGGTGGCGTTGGGAGTGGCCCGGCGCAACCGGACCGAGCTGCCGATTCATGACCGGCAGACCGACATCATCGTCGGCATCATCGGTTTGGGTTTTGCGCTGATGGTCCAGGCCGCGCTGCTCGACCGGTACGCCTTGTACTTCCACCTGCTGCGGCTGGATCTGGTTGCCGCCTGGCTGTTCGTCTTGTGCTGTTGCATAGTTCTTTTCGGTCTCCGTCCGGTGACGCGGTTCTTCTGGGTGTGGCTGCTCTCGGCGATGGTCTTCTCCCTGCCCTACTACCTGACGGTGGTGCTGCTCGGCGGCGGGAAGTTCGCAGCCGGCGCGGCGACACTGCTCATCGCGGCTGTGGGCACCGGCATCGCCGTCGGTCGGACGTTCCGACGAGGAGTGATCGGCTCGCTCGGGGCCTGGGTGGTGGGATTCGCCGTGCTGATCGCGATGAGCCAACTTGCGCCCGGCCTGCCGCTGTTGGCTTTCCAGCAGGTGCCTGCCCTGTCGGCGATCTGCCTGGTGGGGCTCACCATGTATCTGCGCTCGCGTCGGGGCAGTCCGAAACGCCTTCTCGACCGCAAATTCGAACCACTTGCGGCAAAACAGGTCTGGGCCGGTGTGCCGTTGGTGACGGTGGCCGCGGTGGCCTTGTCCTTGTGCCCGTTGCCCACTGTGGTCACCACGGCTCCCATCAGCCGGCCGAGCCCGATCGCGCTGGCATTCGACTCCGAGCTGACCGCGCCGCGTGGCTGGTCGGAGACCGCCCGCGAGGACTATCCCGTCAATCGTCTCTACGGTGACAACGCGGTGCTGGTTCGTCAGTACCTGCGGGCCAACTTCGGAAATCGGCGGTGGGACAAGCTGTCCCGGCCCAGGACGGTGGTGGTGGACAGTATCGTCAGTGGGCGCCCGTTCACGTTCGGGGTGTATCCGGCCCGCGTGCTCTACGGTCTGACCAGCGTACGGTTGAGCCGGTTGCGTCACGTCGACCTGGGTTTCGGGGTGGACGGACTGCTGCTGTCCGTGGTCGACGACGAGTTGCTGGTCACCTGGAACTCCCTGCAATTCGCCTGGGGTGATTCGAGATTGGCGCAGCGGGTCACGATCCTGGCCGTGGACAACCACGATGCCGACGCACCGTTTCCGGGTCCGTCGCTCAGCATCGCCTCGAATCTTCGCACGTTGGTCACGTTGCTGTTCCGCGGTAACGCGGTGCTCGACGCCGGTGCCGGGGTGTTCAAGGACGAAGAGCTTCTGACCAGATTCGGCCGCGGACTCGTCGCCGCCCAGTTCCCCTCAGGGGACTCACCCACGGGTGAGTCCGCCCCATCGTCACCGAGAAAGTGAAGGTCTATGGCCGGCGATACGCATGAATTTTTCGGCGAAGGCGGGTGCCCGCCGCTGGTGCGGCCTAGTCTTCGACAGATGACCGCCCGAATACTTCCGGTGTTCGCCGCCGCGATCGTCGCCGTTGGAACCGCGTTGCCCGGTGTTGCTGTGGCCGCGCCAGAAGATCAACCGTCGCTGGTCAGTTCTCCCGTCCTCGATTTGCGCACGCTCGGCGTCAACGGTGACATCGCGCTCTACGGGATTCAGGGTTCGCAAACGCTGACGATCCCGGTGCCACGGGGGCTGGCTCCGGCGGAGTTGACTGCCACGGTGCAGGTTCCGGTCAACACCCGTGGCGGCACTCTTGAGGTGACCCAGGATCAGCGGGTCCTGTCACGCACACCGTTGCCTGCCGAGCAGGCGCCGATCGTCATACCGCTGGCCGGGGCGAGAGTGGTCGACAACGCGGTGACCGTGCAGTTGACCAGTTACCTGACCATGCCGGACGGCTACTGCACGTATGACCCGACCAACCCGCTGCGGCTGATCAACGGTGGTGTTCGCTTCACCGGCGTGGAGATGCCGCCGACGGCGATCGCGGATTTCCTGCCGCCCGTCCTGGACAAGCTCACGGTATTCGTTCCGCCGGATCCGTCGCAGTCCGAATCCGACGCGGCCATCCGGGTGGCCACGGCCGTGGTGGCGCGGTATGGGTTCCAGCATCCGGCCGTCGAGGTCGTCGCGGTAGGCGACGGCCCGGTCGCCCCGCCGCAGCCCCTGGAACGCCAGGTCATCGTGCGGGAGGGGCCGGAATCCGGGTTGAGTCTGCAGGGGCCCAATGCCGTTCCGGCCCTGCTGATCTCCGGTCCGCCCGGAGAGGTGACCAACCAGGCGCGCCTGCTGTCCAGCGACATCTCGAAGCTTGCCGTGGAGTCAAAGGCCGTGGTGGGGCCGCTGTCCAACACGCCCGCGCTTGCCGGTGACCACACCACGATCCGTCAGCTGGGTCAGCCCGGGGTGAACTCCACCGCCTTGGTCAATCCCAGGGTGACAGTTCCCTTGGACCAGACGCGGCTGGGCAGAGCGGTCCACGACGTGCGGGTTCATCTGCAGGGCTCGTACACCCCGCTGCCCGCCAGTATCGCGGGCCAGGTGGTGGTGAGCATCGCCGGTCAGACCATCGACCGTTGGCCGGCCGAGGCCAGTGGCCGGATCGACCGGTGGATTGACGTGCCGAATTCGCGTCTGCAGCGTTACACCAACGTCGACATCGCGATCGAAGCCGCCGGCAACACCGGCCGGTGCGGTGAGTTCCAACCGATCACCCTGACGATCGACGGCGAGACGCCGGTGGAAAGCAAAGAGGCCAAACCTCCTGTTCCGCAAGGCTTCCAGTCGTTGCCGCAGGCGATGATGCCGCGGATCGAGGTCGGGATCGATTCCGGCCTGGTCAATCTGCGGCGTGCGATCCAGATCTTGACCGGCCTGCAGCGCCTGAGTTCGCGGCCCTTCGACGCCGAGGTGCGTACGGTGTCCGAGGCCGTCGCCTCCCCCAACCCCGCGTTGCTGATCAGCGCCGACGGCTGGAACGACGATCGGATCACCCTGCCGGTCGCGATGAACGCCGACGGTGTGATCACCGTCGAAAACGTCGACGGGTCCGGCAATTCGTCGACGGTGACGCTCGATCCGTCGGTGGGCTTCGGCTCACTGCAGACGGTGTACGCCGGAGGGCGGACGGTGCTGGTCGCCACCTCGACCGGTGCATCCGGAGAACTGGACCGGCTGTTGGGTTGGTTGGACGCCGACACGGCGCGATGGTCTGACTTGTCCGGCAACGCCGCGATCGCGATGCCCGGACGCGACCCCTTCACGCTGTCCACAGCGGTAGCTCCGGCGGAAACGTCAGCCCCACACCAGAAGTCGCTTCGGTTGTGGGTCGGTGCCGGAGTGGTGGTGCTCGCGGCGCTCGGTGCCGGACTGGTCGCGTGGCGTGGGCGGTCCCGGGGCCAGTCGTGACGACGACCACGGCGCAGGGCGTCCGCGACGAGTGGTCCCGGCTGGCCGAGTGGTGGTTTTCGCTCAGCCACGGGGTCCGGCTCGGGTCCCGCTGGGCGCTGATCGTCGTGCTCACCGCCGTGGCGTTCTGGGACAGCCTGGTCAACCTGTGGCAGACCACGTTGGCCGGCGGCCTGATCGGCTATATGTGGATGGTCCCGATTGCTGCCGCCCTGGCCGCTCTCGGAATCGTCTACCGCGGCCGGGCGGAATTGCCCATCCACGACCGGCAGACCGATGTGATCGTCGGAATCATCGGTCTCGGCCTGGCGCTCATGGTCCAGGGAGTGCTGCTCAAGAGATACTCGGATTTCTTCTATCTGCTGCGCCTCGACATCTTCGCGATGGGGGTGTTCATCCTCAGCAGTGCCCTGGTGTTGTTCGGGATACGGCCGGTGGCGCGGTTCGGTTGGGTGTGGCTGTTGTTCGGCTTGTCATCGGCGCTGCCGTATCAGGTGGTGGTCATCGTGTTGGGCGGTGGCAGGTTCGCCGCGGCCGCCGCGACGCTGGTGATCGCCGCGGCCGCGGCCGCGATCGCCATGGGCCGCCCGCGCAGGAGGGCGATATTCGGGGCAGGCGCCACCTTCGTGCTCGGCCTGGTGATCGTGGGCGTCATGGCCGTGGTGGCTCGCGAGGCGCCCGTGTTCGCCTATCAGATGATCCCCTCACTGCTGTCGCTCGTCATGGTCCTCGGGGCGGCGTACGGGTACAGCAGGCGCCGGCATGAGACGAAAGGATTGTTCGCCCGGCTCGTCGAACCTCTTGCCGCCCGCCAGATCTGGGCGGCGGTGCCGCTGGTGATCGCGGTCGGTGTCGCGCTGGCGCTGATGCCCCTGCCCGCCTTGACCACCACCACCAAGATCAGCCGCGCCGCACCGTTCGATCTGGTGCCGGGGCGGGCGCTGGTGGCGCCGCCGGGTTGGTCCATCACCGACGAGCACACCGCGGTCGGAGTGAGCCGCTACTACGGTGACGACGCGCGGCTCGTGCGTCAGCGGATGACCGCTGACATCGGTGATCCGCGGTTCGACAAACTCGCGGCACCGCGCACTCTCATGGTGGACAGCATCGTCAGTGAATTGCCGTTCTCCTTCGATGCGTATCCGGGCCAGGTGCTCTACGACACCACCGCAGCCCGGCTCAGCGCCCCTCGCCTGGTCGACCTCGGCCACGGGGTGAGCGCGAAGCTGATATCGGCGGTCGACGACCGATTGTTGGTCACCTGGGATCTGCTGCGGTTCGCCTGGGGCGACAAAGAACGTGAACAGATCATCGACATCTTCGCGGTGGACAACCATCGGCCCGACGCGCCCTTCCCGGATCCGCAGCGTGGCCTGGCCGCGACCCTTCGCAATCTGTTGACCGTGCTGTTCCGCGGGAACGCGGTGCTCATCCAGAGCCGGCCGTCGTTCAAAGACGAAGAGCTGCTGCTGGAATTCGGCCGGGCGTTCGTCACCGCCCAGTTCGAGAACACCGGAGCCGCACGATGAACGGCGAGCAGACCTTCGATCCGGAAGCCGCGACCGAGCAACAGCGCGCGTACGCCCTGGACCGTGCGATCAACGGTCTGCGTGAGGACGAGCCGCTGCATTCGGCATCCCAACCGTTGATGGGCTGGCAGAAGCCGGTGCTGTGGGGGTTGCTGGCCGTCGTCGTGGCGCTGGGTATCTGGCGACCGCTGGACACCACGGTCGTGCTGATCGGGTTGTGCACCCTGGCCTATCTGTTGACCCTCGGCGACCGGGTGCTGATCTTCAAGCGCGGGTTGGCGTCGCGTCCCATTGTCATCCCCGACGAGGTGGCCAGGGCCATCCCCGACGAAGAACTACCGCCGTACACGATCTTGGTGCCGGCATACAACGAGCCGGAAGTGGTGGCCGACCTCATCTCGGCCATGGATGCCCTGGACTATCCACGGGACCGACTGCAGGTGCTGCTGCTGCTCGAGGCGGACGACGACGTGACCATCGAGGCCGCGAAAGAGTGTGGGGAATCGGACGTCATCACGATCCTGCTGGTGCCGCCCGCCGATCCGCGGACCAAACCCAAGGCGTGCAACTACGGTCTGCACTTCGCCACCGGCGAGATCGTGACGATCTTCGATGCGGAGGATCTGCCCGAGCCGCTGCAGCTGCGCCGGGTGGTGGCGGCATTTCGCGACCTGCCCGACGAGGTGGCCTGCGTGCAGGCGAAATTGGTGTACCACAACGGCCACCAGAATCTGCTCACCGCCTGGTTCACCGCCGAGTACGCGCTGTGGTTCGGCTACCTGCTGCCGGGCATGATGGTCAGTTCGTCGCCGATACCCTTGGGCGGCACCTCGAATCATCTCCGCCGTGACATTCTTCGCAGAATCGGGGCGTGGGATCCGTTCAACGTCACCGAAGACGCCGATCTCGGCCTGCGGATCGCGTCCAACGGATATCGCACCGCGGTGATCGATTCCTACACCTTGGAAGAAGCCAACAGCGATCCGATCAACTGGGTGCGTCAGCGGTCGCGCTGGTACAAGGGCTACCTGCAGACCTGGCTGGTGCACATTCGTGAGCCGCTGAAGCTGTACCGCACGTTGGGTTTACGAAGCTTCATCCGCTTCACCCTGGTGCTGGCGGGCACCCCGGTCATCGCGGTCCTCAATCTGCTGTTCTGGTTCATCACCGTGCTGTGGTTCCTCGGCCAGCCCGCGGTGGTGGCCTCGGTGTTCCCGGCACTCATCTACTTCCCGGCCTTGATCGCGATGATCATCGGCAACGTCACTGTCATGTATCTGAACATGCTGGCGTTGCGGGAGGACGACCGGTCCGATCTGCTACTGGCCGCTCTGAGCGTGCCGTTGTTCTGGCTGATGATGAGTGTCGCCGCGGCCAAGGGCGTCTACCAGATGATCCGGCAACCGTCGTACTGGGAGAAGACATTTCACGGATTGGCCGCGCGTCCTGAGGACGCCTCGGGGGAACCGGCCGCCGCATGACGAACACCGTCCTCGGCGGCTCGGACCGACGGCTGAAGCTCACCATCTTCTTCGCCACCCTGGTGCTCTACCTCGCCGTCGGGTACTGGCTGCAGATTCGCAACGGCTTCATCATGGGCGACACGTTGTCGCGCGTGGTCGCCACCCAGTCGGTGCTGTTCAGCCGGGATCCGCATCTGGCGGCCTTGGGGTTCATCTTCACCCCGGTGGCGGCGATGGTGCAGATCCCGGCGGTCGCGCTGAGCCCGCTCTGGCCCGACATGGCGGTCCGGGCCTTCGCCGGCACCATCATGTCGTCGGCGTTCATGGCGGGTGCGGTGGTGCAGATCTTGAGCATGGGCACCGATCGTGGTCTGCCACGCGGCTATTCGGTGACCATCACGCTGCTGTTCGCGCTGAACCCGATGATCGTGTTCTACGGCTCGAACGGGATGAGCGAGGCACCGTTCATCTTCTTCATGTCATGGGCGGTGCGCCGGATCATCATGTGGATGGTCGACGACGACGTGCATCACCTCGTCGCGGCCGGCGGCATCGCGATGGGTCTGGCCTACCTGACCCGTTATGACGCGCTGGCCTCGGTCGGCTCCGCGGGGCTGCTGGTCGGGGTGACGACGTATCTGCGCGCCAAACCGCCACCTCGGTTGCGGCGTGCCATCTTGGACATGCTGATCGTGAGCGGGCCGGGTGTGCTGGCCTTCCTCGGTTGGGCCGCAGCGGGTTGGTTGATCACGGGCGAGGCATTCGCCCAATTCACTTCGCAGTACGGCAATACCGCGATCATCGAGCAATCCGGCAAGAGTGCGCCGAATTTCGCCCACGGGCTGGAATTCTCCCTGATCTGCATCATGTTGTTGGCGCCGACGCTGGTTCCGCTGGCAGTGTGGGTGGCGATCCAGCGGTGGGGCCGGCCGAATTGGCAGGTGCTTGTCGTGCCGCTGACCATGTTCGGTGCCGTGCTGGCATTCCAGGCCTACAGCTACGCCTCGGGGTCGACGTTCCCGTTCCTGCGGTTCTTCATCACGGCGATCCCGATGACCGCCTGTCTGGCGATGCTCGCGGTACCCGACGGCGTGCTCGCCAAGCCCACCCGGCGCGGGAGATATGCACCGGCCGTGGTTCCCGATCGGTCGCCGCCACGATCTGCGACGCGGTATGTGGCGGTGGCCCTGACCGTGGCGGTCGGTATCCCGGTGACGGTGTTCGGTATGGCCCAACCGGATTACGCGCCACAGGAATACGGGCTCGGCGCGGTGCTCACACCGGACCCGTACAACGTCACCGACCGTAAGGCGATCGAGCACCAGATCGCCCGCACGTTCGGAACCGAACGAAAGATCGCGGCCTATCTGGAAAACCTGGACCTGCCGGACAGTTCGGTGATCACCGACACGGTCTACGGGTTCGGGGTGCTGGCCGCGTCGAGCCGGCCCCGGGTCTTCGTGATCCCCTCGGATCCCGATTTCACCGAGCTGCTCAATGACCCGACCGGCAACGGCATCAAGTATCTGCTGGCGGTGCCGGCGACCGGGCGCGGCACGGCCGACGCTCTCAACGTGCGATATCCGACGCTCTATGACACCGGTGCCGAGGTTGCCACACTGGAGTTGGAGATTCCCAACGATGGTGACGGCCAGCCGGATTGGCGGTTGTATCGGGTGAACGAGCCGGTTCGGCGTTAGCCGGGCAGCGGGATTTTCTCGACGTTCGGGGTGCCGAGTTGCCCGGCCAGCCAGGGCAGTGCGTTGGCGAACCCGACACCGGCCGCGTCGAACGTGTGCGAGCCCGGATAACCGACTACCGAGCATTGCGCGTGGTGCGCGCTCAACAGCACACACAGCTTGTTGGCGTTGGCCGCGTGGTCCTCGGAGTACTGGTCCCAGTCGGCGATGGCGCCCGGATCATCCAGGGTTTCGCCTGCGGCACGGTGGATCGTCGGGGTTTTCTCCGAAACCCCCAGCCAGGCAGACATGTTGTCGTAGCGTCCGTGCTTTTCGATGATCGTCCTGGGATCGAATGCCGCCCATGCCGCGGCATCGCCGCCGAAGAGCCGTGCGATCGTCTGGTCTTTCGTCCCGCTGTTGGGGCCGAGTTGACCGTCGAGGGCGACGAACGCGCTGAACAACTCTGGGTGCTTGACCGCCAGCATCACGGCGCACGTGCCGCCGGACGACCAGCCGGTCAGGCCCCAGTGCGCCGGGTCGGGACTCACGCCGAAGTGGGAGATCACGTACGGACGAACGTCTTTGGTGAGGTGATCGGCGGCGTTGCCGCGCGGTCCATTGACGCATTCGGTGTCGTTGTTGAAGGCGCCGGTGGCATCCGGGAACACCACCACGGGGGCGTATCCGTGGTGGAATGCGGCGAACTGGTCGAGGGTTTTGAGGGCGTTGCCGGACTCCGGCCAGTCGGAGGGGTGGCTGAACTCCGCTCCGATCGCCATCACGGCAGGCAGTTGCGGTGGGGGATCGGACCGGAACCAGGCCGGTGGCAGGTATACCAATTCGCGGCGATGGCCGAAACCTGAGGCATCTCTAGGGATGTCCACCCACGTGATGGTTCCGCGGGTCGGCTCCTCGCCGCCCTGGCGCATCGCGGCCAACTCGGCCTCGTCGATCCATTGGGCCGGTTCCGATCCCGTCGCACGCTGCCACAGTGCCTGCACGGTGGGGAAATACCCGGTGGCGATGTTCAGGTGGGCGAATGCGCACAGCACCGCGAGCGCGACGGCCAGCAGCGAGACGATGCGCCGTCCCCACGCGTTCTGCCGCCAGGCCAGAATCATCATGGCTGTGGCAAATCCGATGATCACCACCCAGATCACGGTGCCCACCGAGGCGGCTCGCTCCGACCAGCCCTGGTATTTCACCACCGCCCGCACGATCACCGCGAACAGCACACCCGACAGCAGCGCGGTGGTCGCCCATCGCAGCAGCGACGACCGCGAGGGTCTCCCGATCGCGAACACCAAGGCCGCGAGCGCGAGTACCTGGAGCGTGATCGGCAGCCATCCACTGGTCAGTGACATCGGTTCCTCCGCGGTCGTCGGTCATCGGTGGTGGCCGGCGAGGAATGCCGGGCAATCGTTGGCCGCCGGAATCGACTTCATGCGCTCGGTGAGCCAGCCCAACGCTGCGACGGGCTCGATCTGCTCACGTGTGTTGTCCGGCCAGAAAGCGATCTGGATACCGTCGCCCATCGTGCACGCGTCGGTCAGCGCGCGATCTGTCCACACCGCCGGGATCACGTCGTCCCGGCCGCCGTAGATGACGTACATCGGCGCCTGCGTGGGCCCCTGTGGAAGATTCGTCTTCTGGAGATATCCCTGCAAGGCTTGCATTGCCTCGGGGGTGGCCGGGCGCAGGTCGTCGGCACTGATCTGCTCGGCCAACGCTGTCCGCTGCGCCGGATCGGTGCAACTGAGCAGAGCGTCCCAGTGTTGTTGGGCGGCCCCCCGCCGATAGTCGTCGAGCTCGAAATCGTAGTAGTACTGGTCTTTCAACGCCGCGAGATAGCCGACATACGCGAGTTTCTGGCCGGTGGTCAAGGTGCCGGCCGCGGCAGCGTCGGCGAGGCCGTCGATGTCGGCCATGGGGGCCAGGGCCGCGGTGGCCACCAGGTTGAGGCCATGGCCGTAGTTGTCGACGAGTTCGTTTGCTGCCCAGGCAGCTTGGCCGCCCTCCTGGGCGCCCAGCGCCGCCCACGACGTGGATGTGGTGGGCACGACCGTCCGCGCCGCCCGTACGGCGTCGATCATGTTGTATGCGGCGGTGGTCGAGTCGAGGTAGGGGTGAAAGTCGTAGTCGTCGGGCGTGCTCGGCTTTCCCAGGCCCTGGTAGTCGGGCACGGTGACCACATAGCCGGCATTCAGCAGGGCCACCACCGTGGCGGCCTCGCCGCGCAGGTCCGGCGACAACGACGGCGCACAGTCCGCTGCGGTGCCCGCGGTGCGATGACCGAGGGCGACGATCGGAAAGCCATCTTTCGGCGGATCTGCCTTGGGCACGAACACCGTCCCCGTCACGTGCGACACCGCGTCGTTGACCCCGTTGCGCGACGCGTACGTCATCACCTTGGCTTCGGAACTGGTGTCCCGCAGTGCCGGAACCAGGTTGTCCAACGGTGATTGAGACAGGACGTGGCCCGCGTCGTCCGCGTCCTGTGCCGGGGACGGTTCTGACGATCCGCCGCACGCCGACAGCACGGTGAGAGCGACGGTGAGCAGAACGATGACTCGAACCATCGAACCTCCCCTGGACAGTGATCCATGGCTGGTTGTTGAGACTGTCATCCTCTCATCGTCACCGCGGCAGGAGGGGACATAAATAGCATTGGGCACCATGGCTGTGATCGATGTGATGGCGCACGGTGCCGTCGGCGACGGAGCAACCGATGACCACGCCGCCGTGATGAGCGCGGTCCGGCATGCCGACGCTGCCGGCGGCGGCACCGTCTTCTTCCCCGCGGGCGAATATGCGTTGTCGGACACCATCGGAAACGGTTCCGACGGATTCGCTCATGTGTGTCTGCTCGGTGCCGGTGAACACGCGGCTCGGCTGCGGGTGACGACGAATGTCGCACCGATCAGCGGCCGGTGGACCGAATGTCGTATCGAAAATCTCATCGTCGATGCGAACTCTGCGGGTGCGCCGGGATTCGACGTCGACCTCGACAAGAGTTACCTCAGGCACTGCTGGGTCCTGGGGTGGACCGGATACGGCATGCGTTTGAACCATACGGTCGAAGGCCTGTTGAACTGGATTGACGACAATTTCGTCGAACAGTGCTCCGGCTACGGCATCCACACCACGTATCGCTTCTACGACTCGTGGATCGTCAACAACAACATCGGCTCGACGGGCCCCAACCTGTCGATCGAGGCCGGGCCGGTGCGCATCATCGCCAACCACCTCGACGGGGCTCCGCAGCACAACATCGAGTTACGCGGCAACAAGCAACTCACGATCATCGGCAACATCTGTGAGGGCGCCCGCCGCGAGGCAATCGTGTTCACGATGCCGTCGTGGATGACATCCGATCACGAACAAGTGGCGATCGTCGCCAACAACATCACCAATGGCGGTAAGGGTGCGCCGAACACGTATCCGGCCATCGGCATCTACTCGGTCGACGCCGAGCATCGGACCAAAGGCTTCAGCATCACTGGAAACTTCATCGCCAACACCGACGATGGCGCCGGATGGAGTTATGCCGTCGACGCGCAGTACGTCGATGACCTCGCGATCTCCGGAAATCAATGGGACAACAACGGATACAGTGTGGCGCCGGTCCGGGCCGAGGGGCGCAACGTGGGTATCGCCGGAAATACGTCGGGAAACCGCGTGGTTCCGCAGCGTTCGGTTGTCACACTGTTCGGTCCGGCGACGTTCGGCAACGCGCCCGGCGTGGATTACGTCTATCTGCTGGATACCGGTGCCTCAGCGGTCACATTTCCCACTGCGCGCAACAACCTTTCGCGATACACGGTCAAGAACAATTCCGGTGCCGATGTGAGAATGCACGCTCAGGCCGGCCAGCTCATCGACGGTGAGCCGGAATTCACGCTGGTTACAGGCACATCCGTGGATGTGATTTCCGACGACGTGAGTTGGTGGACCATTTGAGGACTTCTGTTGCCCGAATTCTCGGTGTGGAAACACCAGCGGCGACGTTATCCGATCTTCGCGCCGCCGTTACGGTGTTTTGCCCGCAGATCACCGCGGGCGGCGGCATAATTTGCGCACATGGATCCGAATGCGAAGTCGTATCAAGCCGAAAAGCTCCACGAATCGCGTGCGCAGTTCCCACGGCGCCGGGTGTTGGGCGGGCTGGCCGTGGCGGGTGTCGCCACCACGCTGATCGCCGCGTGCAACGACGAGACCAACAGTGGATCATCGTCCGGCGGTGACGGAGTCAAGACCGACAGCGGCGTCAAAGGCGCGACCGAGGCCACCAAGGCGGCCAACCGAAAAGTCGCGGAATCGTTGCCGTTCAACGACAAATCGGATTTCGAGGACGCCAAACGGGGGTTGATCGAGCGCCCCGAAACCCTGACCATCAAGAACGCCAACGGCGATGTGGTCTGGGACCTTGAGGAATACAAGACCTATATCGCCGATGACAAGCCGGCGCCGGATACCGTGAACCCGAGTCTTTGGCGTAATGCCCAACTGAACATGCAATACGGCTTGTTCGAGGTGGTACCCGACCGTATCTACCAAGTCCGTGGGTATGACTTGTCGAACCTGACCCTGGTCAAGGGTGACACCGGTTGGACCCTCGTCGACACGATGGTCTCGGCCGAGACGGCCAAGGCCGCCTTGGATCTGGCGAACGAGAAGCTCGGAGCGCGTCCGGTCGTGGCGGTCATCCATAGTCACTCCCATGTCGACCATTACGGAGGCGTGCGCGGTGTCGTCGATCAGGCGGACGTCGACTCGGGCAAGGTGAAAATCGTCGCCCCGGCCAACTTCGTCGAAGACGTCGTCAGCGAGAACGTGATCGCCGGTAACGCGATGAGCCGCCGTTCGATCTACATGTTCGGGGCTCTGCTGCCACGCAACGCGCAAGGGGGCGTGAATGCCGGTCTGGGGCAGACCAACTCGACGGGTACCGCGGGCATGATCATACCCACCGACATCATCACCCAGACCGGACAGAAGATGACGATCGACGGGGTGGACATGGAGTTTCAGTTCACCCCGGGCACCGAGGCGCCCACGGAGATGAACACGTTCTTCCCGCAGTTCAAAGCGATGTGGATGGCCGAGAACACCACCAACACCATGCACAACCTGTTGACCCTGCGTGGTGCACAGGTGCGAGATGCACGGATCTGGGCCAAGTTCATCGACGAGACGATCCGCCGCTACGGCCCGAATACCGAGGTGAAATTCCAGAGCCATCACTGGCCGATGTGGGGCCGCGACAAGATCATCGACTACTGGAAAAAGCAGCGTGACATGTACAAGTACATTCACGACCAGTCCGTGCGGATGCTGAACAACGGTCTCATCGGGTCGGAGATCGCCGAAGAGATCCAGATGCCGCCGGAGCTCAACAACTTCTGGCCCGACCGCGGCTATTACGGCACGCTCAAACACAATTCACGCGCGGTGTATCAGCGTTACATGGGTTGGTATGACGGCAACCCGGCCGACCTCGACGACCTGCCACCGGAGCCGGCCGGCAAGAAGTACGTCGAGTACATGGGCGGTGAGGACGCCATTCTGCAGAAGGCCAAGAAGGACTTCGACGAAGGCAACTACCGCTGGACGGCGATGGTGCTCAAGCACGTGGTGTTCGCCAATCCGAACAACACCGATGCCAAGAACCTGCTGGCCGACAGCTTCGAGCAGATGGGTTATCAGGCCGAATCCGGGCCGTGGCGGTCGGTGTACCTGCAGGGTGCCTATGAGTTGCGCAACGGGGTGCCGAATGCCGGTGGCACAGATACCGCCAGTCCGGACACCATCAACGCCATGCCGCCGGAGATGATGTTCGACTATCTGGCCGTGCGACTCAACGGACAGAAGGCCGCAGGCAAGAAGATCGCGTTGAACGTTGATTTCACGGACCTGAAGAAACCGTACGGCCTCACAGTGGAGAACGGCGTACTCAACTACTCAGACGGGCTGCTGCCCCAGTCCGACGCCACACTCAAGCTGACCAAGGACACGATGAACCAGATTCAGCTGGGCAAGCTGAAACTTAACGACGGCATCGACCAGAACAAGGTCACTCTCGACGGCAACCGCCAGGCGGTGGACGACTTCGTGGGCATGTTGGACACATTCCCGTTCTGGTTCAACATCGTCACTCCGTAAAGGCCATAGCGTTCGCCGGCCGATAGTGTCGAGCTGTGGCTGACGAACAGGTGGCGGTGTACGACGCCGAGGGCAACACCATCGGAACCGCGTCCCGTTCCCGGGTTTACGCAGAAGGGCTGTGGCACGCCAGTTCCGGGGTGTTGTTGCGGTCCGTTGATGGCTCGCGCCTCTATGTGCATCGCCGAACGCTGACCAAAGCGGTGTTCGCCGGAATGCACGACTGCCTGGCCGGCGGCGTCCCGAGTTGGGTCATTTGCCTTAGTGCCTTGATTTCTCGGATGCCAGCGCGTCGAGAATGGTTTTGACCTCGACGTT
>NZ_LZJD01000021.1:0-747 GCF_001666875.1 Mycobacterium sp. E802 | reverse complement strand
TGGCGACGAGAAGTTCCTGTGTGCGTGCGGATTCGGGCACCTGCCGGGCAATGTTCTCGATGGCAGCCATCGCGGTCTCGACCCGCGACGTTAACGCCAGCTGGTCTGTATCAGATGCAGTCGGGCAGGTCATCGCCCCTTCGACGACCGCGCTGGCGGCACCGAGGTAGGACGCCATCATCAGGAGCTCGAACCACACGAAGCCCGCCGTTTGGATCTCATCGAGCACTCCGGTGTCGGTGATGTCGGTTAGGACAACCAGATTCTGCGGAACTAAGACGTCGTCGATGTCGATCTGGTCACTTTCAGCGCCGGCAAGGGCGAAACTGGACCAGAACGGAGTGACCGTGACGCCCGGATCCGACGCGGGGATCAGCGCGATCGCCAGTCGCTCGCCGTTGCCGTCGGGAGCTGGCAGCAGCAGGCTGGCAGTAAGGAGATCCATCGACCGAGCCAGACTGCACGGCTTCTTGGAGCCGCTGACGCGGACACCCTCAGGAACCAATACCGATTTCATGGTGGGCGTCAGGATGCGACCGTCAGACCTGCCCTCGGCGAAACCAGATGCCAACAGCATGTTCTGAGTGGCGACCGCCTCCAGGAGGAGCCATTCGTTTCCTCCCAGTTCCGCCAGGACCACAAGGCTGGCCACAGAGAAGTGATGCATGGTGGTCGCCACTCAGAACATGCTGTTGGCATCTGGTTTCGCCGAGGGCAGGTCTGACGGTCGCATCCTGACGCCCACCA
>NZ_LZJD01000020.1:0-4906 GCF_001666875.1 Mycobacterium sp. E802 | reverse complement strand
GACCCGGGTGCACGCGGTCGAGGATGCTTACGACGACCTGCTGGCCGCGTTGTCACCGGCCCGCGCCGAGGACCCGAAAATCCGCGACATCGCCTGGCAGATCGAGGAATTGCGGGTCAGTCTATGGGCCCAGCACCTCGGCACGCCGCGTCCGGTCAGCGAGCAACGTATCTACAAGGCGATCGACGCCGTCACCCGCTAGTCAGTGGCAGGCGCGATGTGCCGGCGCAGGAACTCGGTGACGTGTCCGGCCACCACGTCGGGTTGCTCGAGCCAGGGCCAGTGGCCCGTTCCCGGCACGGGCTGCACCGCGCAGTTCCGGAACATTTCGCGGTAGGCGTCGGTCTGGGAGAACGGCACGTAATGGTCCTCGGTGCCCCACACCACCAGGACGTCGCCGGCATACTCGGCGAGTCGATCCGCATACGGCGCAAGGGCTTCCGGACCGGTGGACCGATATAGCTTCAGCACCGCGTCGGGGGTGCCGCGGGCGAACATGTGCTCGGCGATGGAGTCCAGCGCGTCGGTCGGCAGGCCGGGATCGCGCATGGCGAGCATGCGTCGCATCAGTGCCTGGGTACCGACCCGCCACATCACCTCGGCCAGGACCGGTGTGCGCCACAGCTTGGCGGCGAAATGGTTGATCACCACCGGGGCGTTGATCAACGTGATGCTGGCGACCGCGTCGAGATGGTCGGCGGCCCAAGCCAGTGCCCATGGCCCGCCGAAATCGTGGGCGACCAGGTGCGCGCGTTCGACACCGAGCTGGTCGAGGAGCGCGTCGAGGTGTGCCGCGTAGGCGGCAACGGTGTACGGCCACTGCGACGGTTTGTCGGCGCCACCGAAACCCGGCATCTCCGGGGCGATCACCCGGGCGAAACCGGCGACAGGAGTCAGCAGGCGGTCCCACTTGGCTCCGGCGTTGTTGCCGTGCACGAACACGACGGCCTCCGGGCTCTCGGGCCCGGCGACCAGCACCGGGGAACGCACCCCGTCGACAGCCAGCGTGCGGTGCTCGACCGGTCGCTCCATCAGCGGGATCTTACGGTCGCGCAAGGCCTGCCGCGCGGTTTCAACCAATCAGTGCGTGCCCGTCGCCACCCGCGGCACCCGTTCGACGGTCGCGTCGTCGAGCACCAGTTCCGCCACCCGGGACCGGTGGGCTTCAGCGCTTCCCAGGAGGGCGGCGTCGGTGGTCGCCCGCTTGAAGTACAGATGTGCCTGGTGCTCCCAGGTGAACCCGATGCCGCCGTGCACCTGAATGGTGTCGGCCGCAATCTTGGCGAATGCCGCCGACGCCGTAGCCTGTGCGATCGCGGCGGCCAGCGCCGGGTCGTCGGTACCGTCGGTCAATGCCCAGGCCGCGTGATAGGCCGTCGAGCGGGCATGCTCGAGATCGACCAGACAATCGGCCAACCGGTGTTTCACGGCCTGGAACGAGCCGATCGGTCGGCCGAACTGCAGCCGCGATCTCGCATAGTCCACCGAGAGATCCAGCAAATGCTGTGCGGCGCCGACCTGTTCGGCGGCCAACAGTGTGCATGCCACCTGGAACGCGTGAGTGATGACCCGCTCGGCTTCGTCGGGTCCGGCTACCAGCTGTGCCGGTGTTTCGGCGAACACGATGTCGGCCTGCGGCCGGGTCAGGTCGAGGGTGACCAGCGGGGTTCGCTGTACGCCGGCTTCGGTTGCGTCGACCGCATAGAGTGCCACGCCGTCGGGTCCCGTCGCCGCTACCAACAGCAGATCCGCGGCGTCAGCGTCCACGACCCGCTGCACGGTCCCGGTCAGCGTTCCATCCTCGGCCGCAGCCACGTTCACGGCGGCCGAATCGAACGCACCCGCCTGATCTGGCACCGCGAATGCCGCGGTACGAGTGCCGTCTGCCAGGGCGCCGAGCAGCTCGTCGCGCACGGGACCCGAGGACGCGGCGACGAGCGCGGGGATGGCCAGCATCACCGTGCCGAAAACCGGGCCGCAGGCCAGGGCGGCGCCAAGTTCCTCGACGGCGACGGCCTGGTCGACGAGCGTGCCGCCGGCCCCGCCCTCGGACTCCGGAACCGCCAGGCCCAGGACGCCGAGCTCAGCGCCAAGTCGGGCCCAGACTTTCCGATCGAACCGCGGCTCCGACTCCATGAGCGTGCGTACGGTCTGCTCGGTGAAGTTCTCTGCGCAGAACTTGCGAACCGCCGTGCGCAGCTGAGCCTGCTCGTCGGTGAACCTGAACTCACGTTCCTCAGCCACGTGGGATCTCCTTCCACGGCATACCAGCATCAGCTCGCAGATCACCGGGCAACCCGAGGATCCGCTCACCCAAAATGTTGCGCATCACTTCGGACGTACCGCCTTCGATGGTGTTGGCCTTGCTGCGCAGGAAGCGCTGTTGAACGGGTCCGCGCCAGTCCGCCTCGTCGTCACTGTCGTGCAATCCGTAGCCGTGGTACAGGATCCCTTCGGGCCCAAGTAGATCCATGCACCATTGATAGATGTGCTGGTTCAGTTCGGCACCCACCAGCTTGCCGATCGATCCTTCCGGTCCCGGCCCGCCGACGGTGGCCGCGGCCCGGGACCGCTCGGCGGTCAGCCGCTGGGCCTCCGAGCGCAACCACAGTTGGGTGAGCCGGTCACGCAACACCGGAGTCCGTAGATCTGGCCGGGACGCCCACAGCGCCATCGCATCCGAGATGGTGCCGGCTCCGCGCCGGTTGCCACTGCCACCCAGCGCACTGCGCTCGTTCATCAGCGTCGTCATCGCGACATTCCAGCCGTTGCCCACCGCGCCGAGCCGGTGTGTATCAGGGATCCGGGCGTCGGTGATGTAGACCTCGTTGAACTCTGCCTGTCCGGTCATCTGCCGCAGCGGCCGGGTTTCGACGCCGGGTGCGTGCATGTCCAGGACGAAGTACGTCAGGCCTTTGTGTTTGGGTACATCGGGATTCGAGCGCGCCAGCAGCAGGCCCCACCGGGCCCGGTGCGCGAGGCTGGTCCACACCTTCTGCCCGTTGAGCACCCACTCGTCACCGTCCAGGACCGCCGAGGTGGCCAGTCCGGCCAGGTCCGAACCGGCGCCCGGCTCCGAAAACAGCTGGCACCAAATGTGTTCCGTGCTGGCCAGCGGTCGTAGCCAGGATTTCTTGAGTTCCTCGGATTGGGCATGCTCGCGAATCGTGGGCGCGGCCATGCCGTATCCCATCGGGTTGAGGCCCAACGGCACTGGACCGCCGGCGCCCTGCAGGATGCGGTCGGCCACCGACTGCAAGCCGCGCGACACCCCGAGACCGCCGAGGCCCTCGGGGAAATGCACCCAGGACAGGCCGGCGTCGTAACAGGCCGCCAGGTACTCGGGAATCGGAACTTTCTTCGGGTCGTGATCTGCCACGACCCGGCGGGCGAGGTCGGCGACCCGGTCCGCATCAGCGACGCTGCTCATTCAGCCACGATAGGCAAACGGATCCGGACTCGTGCGGGCGGGCGGTACCGTCACCGACTGTGGACCGCAAGCGCGTGGTGATCGCCGGGCTTGGCGATTCCGGCCTGCTCACCGCGATCCGGTTGTCCCGTCGCCATGACGTCGTCGGGGTATCGCTGAATCCAGGCCTGGTCAGTGGTCAGGAGCTCGGGACCCGGCTGTCCCGGCCCGACGATTGGGCGCGCGACTATTGGATCGCCTTCGACCGGTTCCGTGAGCTCGACCGCGTTCGCACCGTGCATGGGACGTTGACCGCGGCGGATCTGTCGGCTCGCACCGTCTCCGTGCGTGATGCCGACGGGGCCGAGCAGGTGCACGGCTATGACGCGCTGATCATCTCCACCGGTGTGAGCAACGGCTTCTGGCGTCCGGGTGTGTTGCAGTCGGCAGGCGATGTCGATGCCGGGCTCCACGCCGCACATGACCGGTTGGGCGCGGCTGGGTCGGTGGCGGTGATCGGGGGCGGTGCGGCAGCCGTCAGCAGCGCGGTAAACATCGCGCTGCGGTGGCCCGACACCCGAGTCGCGTTGTACTTTCCGGGCGAAGGTGTTCTGCAGCAACATCATCCGCGTGCCCGTCGACGTGTCGAGCGTCGGCTCGCCGCGGCCGGGGTGGCGATGCATCCTGGCCATCGTGCCTTGATACCCGAGGATTTCGATTGTGCTGCGATCACGTCCGATCCCGTGCAGTGGAGCACCGGCCAGCCGCCGGCGCAGGCTGACGCGGTGCTGTGGACCGTCGGCCGGGTGCGACCCAACTCCTCGTGGCTGCCGTCGGACGTTCTCGACGAGGACGGTTTCGTCCGGGTGACGCCGCATCTTCAGGTGCCCGGCGCCGACGCCGTGTTCGCCATCGGCGACGTCGCGGCCACCGATTCGCTGCGGTCGTCGGCTCGCAACCGCGCTGACGGGCTGCTGGCGCACAACGTCATCGCGTACTTCACCGGTGGCCGGATGCGCCGTTACCGGCCACCGGCCACCCGATGGGGGTCGGTGCTCGGGGTTCAGCCGGACGGGTTGGAAGTCTTCGCGCCCAACGGGTTTGCCTTCAGGTTTCCGGCGTGGACGATCGACCGCGTCCTGCAGCCGTGGATCGTTCGTCGCGGTATCTACCGGGGTGTGCGGTCTCGGGGGTCGAGCGTTACCGCCATGTAGATGCTGTGCATCGGCCACACTCCGTCATGGCTTCCCTGGATTTGCCCACCTAGCGAGCGACAACGCATTCCGCTCGCGAAAAACATTGCTGACGTCGGTCGATCGGCGTAAGATCGAACACATGTTCGAATTGCTTGATCCGTCGTCGCTCTCCGATGCGGCGCTGATTGATGCGTTGGAGCATGCGACGCGGGCTGAGGCGGTCGCCGCGGCTGAGCGGTTGGCGCTGATCGGGGAGGTCGTGGCCCGTCATTGCGACGACGAGGATGAGGTGTCGGCGCAT
>NZ_LZJD01000019.1:0-8908 GCF_001666875.1 Mycobacterium sp. E802 | reverse complement strand
TCCCCGACGCCGAGAGCAAGATCCTCACCGATCTAGGCTTCAGCCCTGGGTACTAAGCGAAATGTCCAAACTCAGGAGATCGCTTTGTTCTGATCATCGGTCATGGTTCCGGCCTTTCCGGGAACAACCGCACGGCAGAGAACGTCCGCAGCTCACACGGTAAAACTGCGAGACGTAATGCGACAGGTCCCGCGGACCGGTTGCTGCCACAGGCAACGACCGGAAACTCACAAGAAGCGGCTGACCTGCTTCGCCGGGCCCGATGCGGCGCCGGTTTCGGCTCGGATTCAACCCGACGCTGCGGGGATCATCAATCGACCCAGCTCGGCGGACGTTTCTGCAGGAACGCCATCATGCCTTCCCGCGCCTCGTCGGAGACGAACAACCGCGCCGACTGTTGCGTCAACGCCTCGGCGTTCTCGTCGAACCCGCGCAGGATCGAGGCCGTCGTCAGCGCCTTCGACGTGGCCAGCCCCTGCGGTGATCCCTTCGCGATCTCGGCCGTCAGCGCGGCCACGGCCGCGTCGACGTCGTCCGCGGCCACGGTGACCAACCCGATCTCAGCCGCCTCGGTGGCCCCGAACTTCTCACCGGTGACGAAGTAGCGCCCCGCCGCCCGGGGCGACATCTTCGGGAGCAAGGTCAACGAGATGATCGACGGCGCAACCCCAATGCGCGCCTCGGTCAGCGCGAACGTACTGGCCGGTCCGGCCACGACGAGATCACACGCACCGACCAGGCCCATGCCGCCGGCCCGCACATGCCCGTCGATCGCACCGATCACCGGAACCGGAAGTTCCAGGATCGCCCGCAACGTGGTCGTCATCTCCCGGGCCCGGCCGACGGCGATGTCTCCCGGATCCTGCCCGGCGGCCTCGCTCAGATCCGCACCGGCACAAAACGTTCCGCCGGTATGCCCGAGCACCACCACCCGGACGCGCGGATCGGCGGCCGCGTTATCTAGGCCCTGGTGGAGCTGGATCACCAGAGCCGTGGACAGCGCGTTGCGGTTGTGCGGGGAATCCAGGGTGAGCCGCGCGACGTTGCCGTCAACGCGATACCGGACGAGCTCGGACATCAGTACGACCGGGGAAGGCCGAGGGACGTCTGCGCGACGAAGTTCAGGATCATCTCGCGGCTCACCGGGGCGATCCGGGCCAACTTCGACGCATTGACCGCGGCGGCGATGCCGTACTCCTTGGTCAAACCGTTGCCGCCCAACGACTGTACGGCCTGATCGACCGCGCGCACCGATGCCTCACCCGCGGCGTACTTGGCCATGTTGGCCGCCTCGGCTGCACCGAAGTCATTGCCCGAGTCGTACAGGGTCGCGGCCTTCTGCATCATCAGCTTGGCCAGTTCGATCTCGATATGGTTCTGCGCCAACGGATGTGACAGACCCTGGTGCGAGCCGATCGGCACCTTCCAGACCTGGCGGGTCTTGACGTAGTCGACGGCCTTGCTGATCGCGAAGCGACCCATGCCGACCGCGGAGGCCGCACCCATGATCCGCTCGGGGTTCAGCCCGGCGAACAGCTGCGCGATCGCGGCGTCCTCCGAACCGACCAACGCGTCGGCCGGCAGGCGCACGTCGTCGAGGAACACCTGGAACTGGCTTTCCGGGCTGATGATCTCCATCTCGATCTTGGTCCAGTGCAAGCCCGGGGTATCGGTGGGGATGACGAACAGGGCCGGCTTGAGGTTGCCGGTCTTGTGATCTTCCGTGCGCCCGACGACAAGAACCGCCTGTGCCTGGTCGATGCCGGAGATGAACGTCTTCTGGCCCTTGAGAATCCAGTCGCTGCCGTCGCGGCGGGCAGTGGTGGTGATGCGGTGACTGTTGGACCCCGCGTCGGGCTCGGTGATCGCGAAGGCCATGGTGATCGACCCGTCCGCGATGCCGGGAATCCAGCGCTTCTTCTGCTCCTCGGTGCCGAACTTGGAGATGATCGTGCCGTTGATCGCGGGGGAGACCACCATCATCAGCAGCGCCGCACCGGAGGACGCCATCTCCTCCATCACGAGGGACAGCTCGTACATGCCGGCACCACCGCCGCCGTACTCCTCGGGCAGGTTCACCCCGATGAAGCCGAGTTTGCCTGCCTCGTTCCACAATTCGGTGGTGTGCTCGCCGGCGCGAGCCTTCTCCAGGTAGTAGTCCTGGCCGTAGTTGGCGGCCATCGCGGCTACCGCCTGACGCAGCGCCTTCTGTTCTTCGGTCTCGATGAAGCTCATGATTGTTCTCCTTCGGATTGCACGCGGGCAAGGACGGCGCCGACCTCGACCTGTTGGCCCGCGGCGACATTGAGTTCGGTCAACACGCCGTCTTCGGGCGCGGCGATGGTGTGCTCCATCTTCATGGCCTCCAGCCAGATCAGCGGCTGTCCGGCGGTGACGGTATCGCCGACGGCCGCCCCGACGCGGACGACAGAACCCGGCATCGGCGCCAGCAGTGAGCCGTGTGCGACGGCGTCGTTCGGATCAGGGAACCGCGGGAGCGCCGTGAATTGGACCGGCCCCAGCGGTGAGTCGACGTAGACCTGATCGTCGTACCGTGCCACCTCGAACGCGCGCTCGACACCGTGGACCGACAGCGCCACCCGTTCCGGCGTCGCCGCCACCAGGGCAACCCCGTCGTCGTCAGGCAACTCCACCCCGGCACGGGTAAACCGGTAGCGCACCGGCACCTCGTCACCCACAGCGTCGCGGTAGGTCCGCGTCTGATGCCCCGAGGCCAGGTTGCGCCACCCGCTCGGCACCGGACCGAAAGCCCGTGCCGTGCGGCGGTTATGCGCGGCGTCGGCCAGCGTCGCGGCGATCGCCGAGAGCGTCACCGCGTCCGCGTCGGCCAACGGCGTGGCCAGGTCATCGAGCCCGTGAGTATCGAAGAACGCCGTGTCGGTGGCCCCGTCGAGGAACGCCGGATGTCGCAGCACGTTCACCAACAGATCGCGGTTGGTACGCAGCCCGTGAATCTTGGTGCGGGCCAACGCATCGGCCAGCACGGTCGCTGCCTGACGCCGGGTCGGGGCGTAGGAGATGACCTTGGCGAGCATGGGGTCGTAGAAGATCGACACCACCGAACCGTCTTCGATGCCGGTGTCGACGCGCACGTTCCCGGGCACCTCGAATCGGTGGACCGTGCCGGCTTGCGGCTGCCACCCCTTGGCGGGATCCTCGGCGTAGAGACGTACCTCAATGGCCGAACCGTGCGAGGCCGGAGGTTCAGCGTCGAGCCGGCCGCCGTCGGCGACGAGGATCTGCAGTTCCACCAGGTCCAGTCCGGTGGTTTCCTCGGTGACCGGATGTTCCACCTGCAGACGGGTGTTCATCTCCAGGAAGAAGAAGTCGCCGCGCTCGTCCGCCATGAATTCGACCGTGCCCGCACCCGTGTAGCCGATCGCCTCGGCGGCCAGCCGGGCCGCGTCGAACAACTTCTCGCGCATCCCCGGCGTGCGCTCCACCAGGGGCGAAGGAGCTTCTTCGATGACCTTTTGATGGCGACGCTGAATCGAGCACTCGCGTTCACCGACCGCCCACACCGTGCCGTGCTCATCGGCCAGCACCTGCACCTCGACGTGATGGCCGGCCGCCAGGTACCGCTCACAGAACACCGTCGGATCCCCGAACGCCGACTGTGCCTCACGCTGGGCAGCGGCGACTTCATCTGGCAGAGCGGACAGTTCACGCACCACCCGCATGCCTCGGCCGCCGCCACCGGCTGAGGCTTTCACCAGTACCGGCAGTTGATCGGCGGTCACGGTGTCCGGGTCGAGTTCGGTCAGCACCGGAACACCGGCGGCGGCCATCATCTTCTTGGCCTCGATCTTGGAACCCATGGCCCGCACGGCATTCACCGGTGGGCCGATCCAGGTCAACCCGGCATCCAGCACCGCGGCCGCGAAATCGGGGTTTTCCGAGAGGAATCCATAGCCCGGGTGAACGGCGTCGGCACCGGCCGCCTGGGCCGCGGCGATGATCTGGGCGGCGTCGAGATATCCGTTGGTGCCTTCCAGGCGCACCCGGGCGTCGGCCTCGGCGACATGGGGTGACCCGGCGTCCGGATCGGTGTACACCGCAACGGTGCCGATACCGAGGCGACGGCAGGTCTCGAACACCCGGCGGGCGATCTCCCCGCGGTTGGCGACAAGCACTCTCGTAATCATGGGGCTCACATCCTGAAGACGCCGAAGTTCGACGTCCCCTCGATCGGGCCATTAGCGATGGCGGACAAGCACATTCCCAGCACGGTGCGGGTGTCGCGGGGGTCGATCACCCCGTCGTCGTACAGCCGGCCGGACAAGAACATCGGCAGCGACTCCGCCTCGATCTGGGCTTCCACCGCAGCCCGCAGCGCGGCGTCGGCGGCCTCGTCGACCTGTTGACCGCGGGCCTGCGCGGCGGCGCGGCTGACGATCGAGAGCACGCCGGCCAACTGGGTCCCGCCCATCACCGCGGACTTCGACGACGGCCAGGCGAACAGGAACCGGGGGTCATAGGCCCGGCCACACATGCCGTAGTGGCCCGCGCCGTAGGACGCACCGATCAGCAGCGAGATGTGCGGCACCGTCGAATTGGACACCGCATTGATCATCATCGAGCCGTGCTTGATCATGCCGCCCTCTTCGTACTGCTTACCCACCATGTAGCCGGTGGTGTTGTGCAGGAACAGAAGTGGGGTGTCGGACCGGTTGGCCAGCTGGATGAACTGCGTGGCCTTCTGCGATTCCTCGGAGAACAGCACGCCGCGGGCATTGGCCAGAATCCCGACCGGGTAGCCGTACAGCGTGGCCCACCCCGTCACCAGTGACGACCCGTACAACGGTTTGAACTCGTCGAAATCCGAGCCGTCGACGATGCGGGCGATCACATCCCGCGGATCGAACGGGATGCGCAGATCGGCGGGCACGATGCCGATGAGCTCGTTGGGTGAGAACAGCGGCTCGACCACCGGCGCAGGCGTCGGCCCCTGCTTGCGCCAGTTCAGCCGGGCCACGATACGCCGGCCGATGCGGATCGCATCGAGCTCGTCGTTGGCGAGGTAGTCACCGAGACCCGAAGTGCGCGCGTGCATCTCGGCGCCACCCAGGGATTCGTCGTCGGACTCCTCGCCGGTGGCCATCTTGACCAGCGGTGGGCCGGCCAGGAACACCTTGGAGCGCTCCTTGATCATCACAACGTGATCGGACATGCCCGGCACATACGCGCCGCCGGCCGTCGAGTTGCCGAACACCAGCGCGATGGTCGGGATGCCTGCCGCCGACAGCCGGGTCAGGTCGCGGAACATCTGCCCGCCCGGGATGAAGATCTCCTTCTGCGTAGGCAGATCGGCGCCGCCGGACTCGACGAGAGAGATCACCGGAAGCCGGTTCTCCATCGCGATCTGGTTGGCCCGCAGAATCTTCTTGAGCGTCCACGGGTTGCTCGTGCCGCCCTTGACCGTGGGGTCGTTGGCGACGATCAGGCATTCGACACCTTCGACCGCGCCGATGCCGCAGACCACGGAGGCGCCCACGGTGAAATCACTGCCCCAGGCCGCCAACGGGCTCAGTTCCAGGAACGGGGCGTCGGGATCGAGCAGCAACTCGACGCGCTCGCGCGCGGTCAGCTTGCCGCGGCCGTGATGGCGGTCCACATACTTGGCGCCGCCGCCGGCGAGGGCCTTGGCGTGCTCGGTGTCGAGTTCGGCCAGCTTGGCCGCCATCACCTCGGCCGCCTCGGTGAACGCGGGAGAGCCAGGGTCGATGGTCGATTTCAGAGTCGTCATGCCTGGAACCCCAATGTCTTTGCCGCCAGCGAGGTCAGGATCTCGGTGGTGCCGCCGCCGATCCCCAGGATGCGCATGTCGCGGTACTGCCGCTCGACCTCGGATTCGGCCATATAGCCCATCCCGCCGAACAATTGGACCGCCTGGTTGGCAACCCACTCGCCGGTCTCCACCGCCGTGTTCTTCGCGAAGCACACCTCGGGAATCAGATTTTGCTCACCGGCGAGCTGCCGCTCGACGACATGGCGCGTGTACACCCGGGCGATGTCGATGCGGCGGGCCATCTCGGCCAGCGTGTTCTGTACCGACTGGCGGGAGATCAGTGGTTTGCCGAACGTCTCGCGATCCCGGCACCACTGCACGGTCAGATCCAGGCAGCGCTGTGCACTGGCGTAGGCCTGCACGGCCAGGCCCACTCGCTCGGAGACGAACGCCGCGGCGATCTGAAGGAAGCCGGAGTTCTCGGCGCCGATCAAGTTCGCGATGGGCACCCGCACGTCGGTGTAGGACAGCTCGGCGGTATCGCTTGAGCGCCAACCCATCTTGTCGAGTTTGCGGGTGACCTCAAAGCCCGGGGCGGGCTTGTCCACCACGATCAGCGAGACGCCCGCCGCGCCCGGGCCGCCGGTGCGCGCCGCGGTGACGACGTAGTCGGCGCGGACGCCGGAGGTGATGTAGGTCTTGGCGCCGTTGAGCACATACTCATCGCCTTCGCGTGCCGCGCGTGTGGTCAGATGCCCGACGTCGGACCCGCCACCCGGTTCGGTGATGGCCAGCGATCCGATCTTCTCCCCGCGCAACGTGGGCTTCACATACGTCTCGATCAGCCGCTCATCGCCGCAGGCGATCATGTGCGGCACGGCGATACCGCACGTGAACAGCGAGGCGAACACGCCACCGGGCGCACCCGCGTAATGCATTTCCTCGCAGATGATCACCGCGTCGGCCCCGTCGCCGCCACCGCCGCCAACCGACTCGGGGAAGTTGGCGCCCAGCAGCCCGGCCTCGCCGGCCTTGCGGTGCAATTCGCGGGGAAGCTCGCCGGTGCGCTCCCACTCGGCGGCGTGGGGCAGCACCTCGCGTTCGGCGAAACTGCGCACGGTCTTGCGCAGTGCCTCGCGCTCAGGCGAATTCCAGATGCTCACGTGAAGAATTCCTCCGGGATATCGAGATGACGGCTGCGCAACCATTCGCCCAGCCCTTTCGCCTGCGGATCGAATCGGGCCTGATACGCCACGCCCTGGCCGAGGATGCCTTCGATCACAAAGTTCACGGCCCGCAGATTCGGTAGCGCGTGCCGGGTGACCGGCAGATCGGCTGTCTCGGGCAACAATTCACGCAACTTGTCGACGGTCAGCGTGTGGACCAGCCAGCGCCACTCCGCATCTGCCTTTTCCCCCGTCGCTTCGCTCGCCCCGTCGGCACGGACCCACACGCCGACATTCGCCGACCCACCCTTGTCACCGCTGCGCGCCCCAGCCACCGTGCCCAGCGCGGCGCGCCGGGTGGGACCGGCCGGAAGTGGTTCGGGCAGCGCAGGTTCGGTCACCGGCGCCAACGGCAGGGTCTCAACCGCCGGTGCGATCTCGATCCGGGTGCCGTCGGCAAGCACGGCGACGTGTGGCACCTCGGTGGCGTCGACGTAACCGGGGACGAACACGCCGTACACCTGACCGTCACCGGGCGGTGCCGTCGTGGTGAATCCCGGATAGCTGGCCAGCGCGAGTTCGACTCCGGCCGAGGAGAACTGGCGCCCCACGACGTTGGGATCCGGATCGCGGACCACGCAGTGCAGCAGCGCGCTGGCGGTCTCTTCGGTGTCGGCGTCGGGATGATCGGTCCGCGCCAGCGTCCACTCCAGCTCGGCCGGACGGACTTTCAGTCCGGCCTCCAACTGACTCCGCACCAGCTGGGCCTTGGCCTCGACGTCCAGGCCGGTCAACACGAACGTGGCCGCGTTGCGGAAACCGCCGATGCTGTTGCACGACACCTTCAGTGTCGGCGGCGGGGCCTCACCCGTCACTCCGGAGATACGGACCCGGTCGTCGCCATCGGCGCTCAACTGCAACGAGTCCACCCGCAGCGTCACATCCGGATTGGCGTACCGCGCCCCGGTGATCTCGTAGAGCAGCTGGGCGGTGACGGTGCCGACGCTGACCTGCCCACCGGTGCCGGGATGTTTGGTGATCACCGAGGACCCGTCGGCCGAGATCTCGGCGATCGGGAAGCCGGGGCTGGTCAGATCTGGAATTTCAGAAAAGAACGAGTAGTTGCCGCCGGTGGCCTGCGTCCCGCATTCGATGACGTGGCCGGCGGCCACGGCCCCGGCGAGCGCGTCGTAATCGGTGGACTTCCACCCGAAGTGCGCGGCCGCAGGCCCGACGATCACCGACGCGTCCGTCACCCGGCCGGTGACGACGACGTCGGCACCGGAATTCAGGCACTCGACGATGCCCCACGCACCCAGATACGCGTTGGCCGCCAGGGGAGTGCCCAGCCCGAGTTCCGAAGCCCGGCCCACGAGATCGTCGCCCTCGACGTGCGCGACGTTGACGGACAGACCCAGGCGCTCGGCCAGGGCTCGGACCGCGGTGGCCAGCCCCGCCGGGTTCAGCCCGCCGGCATTGGCGACGATCTTCACGCCCTTCTCGAGCGCCAGCCCGAGTGACTGCTCCAGCTGGGTCAAGAAGGTCTTGGCGTAGCCGCGGTCCGGGTTCTTGGCCCGGTCGCGGGCCAAGATCAGCATGGTGAGCTCGGCGAGATAATCGCCGGTCAGATAGTCCAGCTCGCCGCCGGTCAGCATGTCGTGCATCGCGGTCAGGCGGTCGCCGTAGAACCCCGAACAGTTGCCGATCCGTACTACTGGAGGCACACGAACTCCCGTCAACGCCGAAAGGGACCCAACCAACCGGTAGGTTAACGGGTACCGCCGGTCCCACGTCAAGGGGTGGTCCAGCCCCGCACCTAGATTGCACCCAGGGACAGAATCAGGCGGCGTTTTGTCCCTGGGTGCAATTCGGCCGCCACCCACGGCTGCGCAATGCTCGTTCGACACGCGCGATCACCCGAGTTGGGTCACTTTGGCCTGTTTTCGAGAGCGGCGGCGCGTTGACCTGCGGTGATGCCTTAGCTTAGTGCACC
>NZ_LZJD01000018.1:0-39105 GCF_001666875.1 Mycobacterium sp. E802 | reverse complement strand
CCATCGTTGCCGATGAAACCCGGACGCGCGGGAACGATGACACACGACTACAAACGCAACGGCACCATCGATCTGTTCGCGGCGATGAATGTTGCTACCGGTGAGGTATTGACCGACCTGCGCAAGGGGCATACCGGCGCTGACGTGTTGCGGTTCTTCAAACAGATCGATGCCAGCGTTCCGCGTGGTCTCGGTGTACATGTCGTGCTGGACAACTTGTCGGCGCACTCCACCCCTGAGATCGCGAAGTGGTTGGCGCACAAGGATCGTCGTCGGTGGCACCTGCATTACACCCCGACCTCGAGTTCGTGGGTAAACCTGGTGGAACGCTGGTTCAAAGAACTCACCGACAAACGACTGCGTCGTGGTGTTTTCACCAGCGTCGCTGAACTCACCGAAGCCATCACCGCATGGGCCGCGCACTGGAACGCTGACCCCAAGCCCTTCATCTGGAAAGCCACCGCCGAGGACATCATCGCCAAAGTCCAACGCGGCAGAGCCACTCTTAACCAGATCAAATCGCAGACGGACCACTAGGGCACTGCGGGGGCGAACCACCGGTTCCACTTGTTGCCCGGCTCGGCCACGTCGGTGACGACCGCCGACCAGCCCAGCGGTTCGCACAGTTGCTCTGGGGAGTCGGTCCCGAACAACCATGGCGCCCCGTTACGGGACATCTGTTCGCGGACCGCTGCCAGCATCACGCTGTCCAGCAGGACCTTGCCGACGATGTCGTAGAGCAGCGCCGAACCAGGCGCCGAGAGCGCGTCGACCCGCTCGAACAGCGCGTGCACAGCGCTCTCGTCGAGGTACTGCAGTAGCCCTTCCATCAGCCAGACGGTCGGCGCGTCCGGATCAAAGCCGTTGGCCCGCAACGTATCAGTCCAGTCTTCCGTAAGGTCGACGCCGATCCCCACCCGTCGGCAACGCGGTTGGTCCCCGGCCAACGCCTCAGCCTTGGCCGCGATCACCGCGGGTTGGTCGAGTTCGTACACCGTGGTGCCGTCGGGCCACGCCAGCCGGTAGGCGCGGGCATCGAGGCCCGCGGCCAGGATCACCACCTGCCGCACCGGTGGCACGGCATTCAACAGTGCCTCGTCCCAGAAGCGGGTGCGCACCACGATCTGCAGGGTCGACTTGTCGCCGGAGACAGCAACGGCGTCGGCAAGCATCCGCTGCCCGGACTCACCGGCCAGCTTCTCGGCGAACGGATCGGTGAAAAGCCGGTCGGGACGGCTGTTTTCCGCCGCGCGGATGGCTGCCACCAGCACGCCCGTATCGGCTACCGCCTGGCCTGGCGACTGCTCGGAGTTGGTCATCTCCCCATCATGCGTGGTCCACTGCTGATCACATACAGCTTTCGACTACCTGTTGCACTGCTGCGGTGACCGCGCTCGGCTCGTCGAGATGGATGTTGTGGCCACAGTCCAAGATGACATGGCTCCCACGTGGCAGCGCATCGGCCAACGATCGGTGACTGGCGATGAGGGCGGCCTGAATCTTCGCCATGGGCTTCGGAACTCGGGTGCTGCTCATCACGACCGCCGGGAGGTCGGGAAGCGAGACAGCCGCAACGCCATCATGGTCGAGAGTGGTCAGCCACCCCCGCGCCTCGCGCTTCCGGGCCTGTCCACCGGCCCGGGTGAACTCACAGCCTTTGATGTCGTCGGCGAATCCGGGTGGGGAGATTCGGTCGATGAACCGACCGCCCACCTGCTGCAGCAACCCGACCCGGGCTGCGATCCGCATCGAGAGGTCGATAGCTTTCAACGAAGTCCGGTACCAGAGCCCGTGCAGTTGCGGTACGTCAAGGGCGATTGAGTCAACGAGTACGAGTCCGGCAACGCACTCAGGCCTTCGGGCGGCCGCATATTGCGCAACCAGCCCGCCCAAGCTGTGGCCGACAATGACGAATTTCCTTGCTCCCCATACTGATGCTGCGTCGAGAATGACTTCGAGGTCATCGGTAAGGCGGGCTACTGTCCGGGGCGCTGAGTCGGCCTCGCTGCATCCGTAACCGGCGCGGTCGTACACGACGGTGTTCGCGAATCGGGCGATATCGGGTTGCACGAGTGCCCACAACCCGTGGGCGCAGCCCAGGCCGGACTCAAACGCCACTGTGATGTCAGATCCGCGGTCCTTCGCGATGTAGTGCAAAGTTCGGGCGTCGGGTGTCGTCGCAGAGGACACCTGGCCGAACGGGTTGGCAGCGCCGGTCAGGGAGCCCATGGGCTCATCTAATCAAAGTCGGGTTCGCGGGCCCGCCCGGCACGTCAACTCCCCGGCTGTTGCATGCCGGCCACTGCGTCGAGCATCGAACGCAGCTGGTTGATGAGCTGTTCGGGGGTCAGCGCGACCTCACCGGACAGCCACGCGCTGATCGTCTGGGTCACCCCGCCGACCGCGAAGTATGACGTGGCTTTGAGGTAGTCGTTGGCAGGCAGCTGCAGGGCATCGCCGGCGTGCTGACCGAGCAGCGTCGCGAACAGCGCCGTGGATTGCACGCGCTTGCGGGTCAGAACCTCGTTGGACAGTTTGACGCTGAACAGCAGCCGCCCGATGCGGCGATCCTGGGCGATCAGGTGCACGATGTTCGCCATTCCGGCCATGGTCTGCTCGGGCAGCGGGACGGCGTCGACGGCGGCCTGGGTGGACGTCGCGATATCGGCGATCACCCAGTCGTAGACGGCCCCGATGAAGTCGTCCTTGTCGGCGAAGCTCTCGTAGAAATACCGTGCGGCCAACCCGGCGGTGCGACAGACGGCACGCACCGTCACCTCGGCGTCCTCGGCTCCGAGCAGGTCCAAGCCGGCTTCCAGCAGCTGGCTGCGCCGTTGCGCGACGCGGTCGGCCGCTTCGACGCCGCGGTACGGGCGGACCTGCTTCATCCCCATATCTTGACACCTGTCAGACTGCCAGGCCAGTATCAGGAAACAGATGTTCTCAGTTCTAGAAGGGGTGGCCATGACGGTCAGCGAACCGGTGCCGCATGTTGTCGAACGGTCGATGAGCGAGTCGTTGACGCCGGGGTCTGCGCCCAGGCGCCGTCGGCGTGGTGCGAGTTTCGACGACGGGCTGATGGGCGTGGCGTTGTTGGCCGGCCCGGCCAACGTCATCATGCAGCTGGCCAACCCGGGCGTGGGCTACGGCGTCGTCGAGAGCCGCGTCGAGAGCGGGCGTACGGATCTGCACCCGATCAAGCGGGCCAGGACCACGTTCACCTACCTGGCGGTGGCCACCCGCGGCACCGATGCCCAGAAGGCGGCCTTCCGGCGTGCGGTCAACAAGGCGCACGCGCAGGTGTACTCCACCAAGGAAAGCCCGGTGCAGTACAACGCTTTCGACAAGAACCTGCAGCTGTGGGTCGCCGCCTGCCTGTACAAGGGCGGGGTTGACGTGTTCCGGATGTTCGTCGGCGAGTTGGACGACGAGACCGCCGATCGGCATTACCGCGACAGCGTGACGATGGGCACGACGTTGCAGGTGCCCGAGGAGATGTGGCCGGCCGACCGGGCCGCGTTCGACCGGTACTGGGAAGAATCGCTCGAGAAACTGCACATCGATGACACCGTGCGCTCCTACCTCTATCCGATCGCGGCGGGCCGACCCAAGAAGCCGGTGCTGCCCCGCGCGATTCAGCGCCGCCTCGACGCGACCGCCCTGCTGATCACGACGGGATTCCTGCCGCAGCGCTTCCGGGACGAGATGCAGTTGCCGTGGGATGCCAAGCGTCAGAAGCGATTCGACCGGCTGATCGCGGTGCTGCGCACGGTCAACGACCTGCTGCCCTCGTTCCTGCGACAGTTCCCGTTCAACCTGCTGCTCAAGGACCTCGACTGGCGCATCCGCACCGGCCGTCCGCTCGTTTAAATCGGACGCAGGTGCTGCACCGAGGTAAACCGGGCGAAATCCCGATCAAGCGTGACCACGTCGCAGTGGTGTTCGGCGGCGATCGCGGCAAGGACGGCGTCGGGGATCAGATCGCCGGCCGCGTCGGCTTCATCGCACAACTCTTGCAGTAGGGCCAGATGGCGCGGGCCGGGCCCGACCCGTAGGTGGTTGGGCTGCGCGTCCACTGCGGTGATGAAGGCGAATGCCTCGCGACGCGGTGACGGAACCTCGAAGATCCGGCGATTGGTGGCCAGCCGGAGAAATGATCCCCACACCATGGCCGGAACCGCGAAAGGTTCTGCGGTGTCGAGCATGTGGTCGAACCACGCCCGGACGGATGCGTGGTCAGGGTGATCTCCGCGATGGACGGCGAGCACCACATTGACGTCGAGGAGAAGCACGCGCTGTTACCGCCGCGCGTTGAGGTCGACGCCCTCGTCGAGGGCCTCGTGCAGTGCCCGGTTGGACCGCAGGTCTATGCCTGGGCGTGGCCCGCTACCGCCGGTGAACACCGGGACCGCGAGCCGTGGTGCGGCCTGGGAATCCGCCGCCAGTTCACGGCGCAGCGCGTCCTCGACGAGAGAGCCGAGTGTCTGACCCCGTTGCTGCGCGCGACGCTTGGCCGCGGCTAGTAGTTCGTCGGCGATGGCAATGGTGGTGCGCATGATGCCAATATACGCGCATCACGCGCATCACTTAGGTCGGCTGTCAGAATCGCGGCGTACCCTCGCGCTCGTGAACAGCGAGGGTAGAACAGACAACGACAACTGGGACATCACGACGAGCGTCGGACAGACCGCGTTATTCGTCGCTGCGTCAAGGGCATTGGAGGCGCGCAAGGCCGATCCCTTGGCCGTCGACCGGCATGCCGAGGTGTTCTGCCGTGCCGTCGGTGGCGACTGGACGGCCGCGGTCGAGGGCACCGACCCCGAGCATCCTCTGCGCACCGAGTTCGGGGAGAGCTTCGTCAACTTCCAGGGGGCCCGTACGAAGTACTTCGACGAGTACTTCACCCGGGCCATCGATGCGGGCGTCAAACAGGTCGTGCTGTTGGCCGCCGGGCTGGATTCGCGGGCCTACCGGCTGCCGTGGGCCGACGGCACCGTGGTCTACGAGTTGGACCGACCCCGGGTGCTCGAGTTCAAGCGCGAGACCATGGCCCGGCACGGCGAAGTGCCGACGGCAGAGCGGCGCGAGGTGGCGATCGACTTGCGGGAGGACTGGCCGGCCGCCCTTCGCGCCGCCGGTTTCGACCCGTCGGAGCCCTCGGCGTGGATCGCCGAAGGGTTGTTGATCTATCTGCCTGCCGCAGCACAGGAACGGTTGTTTGCTGGCATCGACGGGTTGGCCGCGCCGGGCAGCTTCGTCGGCATCGAGGAGGCGACGCCGATCCCGGCCGAGGCATTCGAGGCCAAGCGCGCCGAAGCGCTGGCTTCCGGTGACGAGAATGCGTTCTTCACCCTGGTGTACAACGAGCAGCACGCTCCCGCTGAGCAGTGGTTCGGTGCGCGCGGCTGGGATGCGAGTCCGACGCCCCTACATGCGTATTTGGCCAAAAACGGCCGCCCGGTTCCGGCTCCGGATTCCGAGGCGGGCCTGATGACGGGAACTATCACCCTGGCGGTCGCGACCAAAAGGTGAGGCAGTTCACGAGCTAGCCCGTACAGGTGCCTCTCGACAGTTAAGTTATGCAATGCTAACTTCAGCAAAAGTTAGCTTAGCCATACATAAGGGAGAGGGACGGGGGCTTTGTCGCTCCCGTGCACACATATGGGTAGTGACACGCTTGCCGCTCCGCCTCACGGAGCACCCCGGCTCGATCGCGATGTGATCAGCCGCTTCGCCACATGTTGTCGTGCGCTCGGCCTGACGGTGAACGACCGGCAGCGGCCGGCTGATTTCGCTGCGGCCCGGGGCGGCTTCGCCGGCCTGACGCGCATCGCGCACGACCATTGCGACGCGTGGACGGGGCTGGCCGCTGCGGGTGACGTGTCGGGTCCGGTGATCGACGCGGTGTGGCGTACCCGGGCCAGCGCCGGGCTGCTGCAGCGGGAGATCGACCTGTCCGCCGGCGATCTCGGATTCACCTACGACACCGGGCTGTATCTGCAGTTCCGGGCCACCGACGTGGACGACTTCCAGCTTGCCTACGCCGCCCGGATCGCCTCGGCCGGCTCTCCTGCCGAGGCCGACGCGCTGGTGGGCAAGGTGCTCACCCGCCGGCCCGGATGGCTGAACGCCACCTGGCTGCGGGTGGCGATCAACCATCGTGCGCAGCGGTGGTCTGACGTGGTGCGCCTGCTGACGCCGGTCGTCACCGATCCCTCGCTCGACGAGGTCACCTCACACGCCGCGCGGGTCACCCTGGGCATCGCCCTGGCCCGTCTCGGCATGCTGGCACCGGCGCTGTCCTATCTGGAGGATCCGTCCGGCCCCATCGCCGTGGCCGCACTCGACGGTGCGCTCGCCAAGGCGCTGACCTTGCGCGCGCAGGGTGAGGAAGAGGACGCGGCAGAGGTGCTGCAGGATCTCTTCGCCGCGCACCCGGAGAACAAGCAGGTCGAAGACGCCTTGTCGGATCCGACCTTCGGGCTGCTGATCACCACCGCCGCCCGCATCGACGCCAGGACGGATCCATGGGATCCCGAGACCGAACCGTCGGAGTCCGACTTCGTCGACCCGGGCGCCAAGGAACGCAAGGCGCACCTGCTCGTCGAGGCAGAGGCTGAGCTGGCCGAGTTCATCGGTCTGGAAGAAGTGAAGTTTCAGGTAGCCCGGCTGAAAAGCTCGGTCGCCATGTCGATCCGGCGTCAGGAACGCGGGCTGGCCGTGGCGCAGCGCACCAACCACTTGGTGTTCGCCGGCCCGCCCGGAACCGGTAAGACCACCATCGCGCGTGTCGTCGCCAAGATCTATTGCGGCTTGGGGCTTCTGAAGAAGGAAACGGTCCGCGAGGTGCACCGTGCCGACCTGATCGGTCAGCACATCGGCGAGACCGAGGCCAAGACCAACGCCATCATCGACAGTGCGCTCGACGGTGTGCTGTTCCTCGATGAGGCCTACGCCCTGGTGTCCACCGGCGCCAAGAACGACTTCGGTCTGGTTGCCATCGACACGTTGCTGGCCCGCATGGAGAACGACCGCGACCGGCTGGTCGTGATCGTTGCGGGGTACCGCAAGGACCTCGACATGTTCCTGGACACCAACGAAGGTCTGCGCTCCCGCTTCACCCGCAGCATCGATTTCCCGTCGTACTCGTCCTCGGAACTCGTCGAGATCGCCGAGCGGATGGCCGAGAAGCGCGACAGCACGTTCGAGAAGGCCGCGCACGACGAGATGGAGCGGCTCTTCGGCTACCTGGCGGAGGCCACCACGCCCGACGCCAACGGTGTGCCGCGGCGCAGCCTGGACATCGCCGGTAACGGTCGTTTCGTCCGCAACCTGGTCGAGCGTTCCGAGGAGGAGCGCGAGTACCGCCTCGATCACTCCGACCATGACGACTTCACCGACGAGGAGATGATGACGATCACCGCCGGTGACGTGAACAACTCGGCTGCCCCGCTGCTGCGCGGCCTGGGTCTGACGGTGCCGGCATGACCGCGCCGGAAAACGACGACCGTCGTTCGTTCAGCTCCCGCACCCCGACCAACGAGAACCCAGACCAGGTGTCCTACCGGCGCGGCTTTGTGACCAAGAACCAGGTCACCGGCTGGCGATTTGTCCAGCGCCGCATCGCTTCTGGCGTGGCGTTGCACGACACCCGGATGCTGGTCGACCCGCTGCGCACGCAGAGCCGGGCCGTGCTGACCGGGGCCCTGATCCTGGTCACCGGACTGATCGGTTGTTTTCTGTTCTCCCTGTTCCGGCCGGGCGGAGTCGCCGGCAACGACGCGATACTGGCCGACCGGTCGACCGCGGCGCTGTATGTGCGGGTCGGTGAGCAGCTGCATCCGGTGCTGAACCTGACCTCGGCGCGGCTGATCTCCGGCAAGTCGGACAACCCCACCACGGTCAAGACCAGCGAGATCGACAAGTTCCCGCGGGGCAACCTGCTGGGCATTCCGGGCGCGCCCGAGCGCATGGTCCAAAGCGGCGCGAGTGCCGCCGACTGGACGGTCTGCGATGCGGTGTCAGGTGCCAACGCCGGCGTGACGGTGATCGCCGGTGAGCTCGCGAGCGGCGAAGGACGTGCGTTGCCGCTGACGTCCGATCAGGCTGTGCTGGTACACAATCCGGTCGGACCGACCCCGGGTGACTGGCTGCTGTGGGACGGCAGGCGCAGCCCGATCGACCTGGCCAACCGCGCGGTCACTGATGCGCTCGGTCTCGGCGCGCAGATCCCGGCGCCCCGACTGATCGCGGCCGGGCTGTTCAACGCCATTCCCGAGTCGTCGGCACTGACGGCGCCGCCCATCGCCGACGCCGGCGCGCCGACGAGTTACGCGTTGTCGACCCCGGTGCCCGTCGGCGGTGTGGTCGCTGCCTACGACGCCGACAACACCGCCCGCTACTACGCGGTGCTGTCCGACGGTCTGCAGCCGGTCTCGCCGGTGCTGGCCTCGATTCTGCGCAACACCAACTCCTACGGACTGGACCAGGCTCCGCGGATCGGTCCCGACGAGGTATCTCGGATGCCCGTCTCCCATGCGATCGACACCACCGGATACCCGGACGCACCGGTGTCGTTGGTGTCGCCGTCCGCGGCGCCGGTCACCTGCGCGCAGTGGATCAAGCCGGCGGGTGCCACCGAGAGCTCGCTGTCGGTGCTTGCGGGTGCGACACTGCCGGTGCGCGACGGTCTGCGCACCGTCGACCTGGTCGGGGCCGGCAGCAATGGCACCGCCTCCCGGGTGGCGCTGACCCCCGGTAGCGGCTATTTCGTACAGACCGTCGGGGCCGAGCCCGGGTCGCCGACCGCAGGCTCGTTGTTCTGGGTGAGTGACACTGGTGTCCGCTACGGCATCGACACCGCAGGTGACGACAAAATCGTTGCGGCGCTTGGTCTTACCTCACCTGCCCTGCCCATCCCCTGGTCGATTCTGACGCAGTTCGCGGCCGGTCCGACCCTGTCCCGTGGCGACGCCCTGACCGCACATGATGCGCTGTCGGTCAACGCCAATGCTGCCCGCCTGGAGGCAACGCGATGAGTAGGTTGATCTTCGAGCACCAGCGCAGGCTGGCCCCGCCGACCACCCGCAAGGGCGCGATCACGATCGAGCCGCCGCCCCAGTTGGAGCGGATCGTCCCGCCGTCGCTGCTCCGCAGGGTCTTGCCATACCTGATCGTCATCCTGATCGTCGGCATGATCGTGGCGCTGTTCGCCACCGGCATGCGGATGATCTCGCCGACCATGCTGTTCTTCCCGTTCGTGCTGTTGTTGGCCGCCACCGCGCTCTACCGGGGCGGCGGCAACAAGATGCGTACCGAGGAGGTCGATGCCGAACGCGCCGACTATCTGCGCTACCTGTCGGTGGTCCGCGACAACGTCCGCGCCCACGCCGCCGAGCAGCGCAAGGCGCTGGAGTGGTCGCACCCGAATCCCGAAGTGCTGGCGACCATTCCCGGCACCCGACGTCAGTGGGAGCGCGACCCGCGCGACCGTGACTTCCTGGTGCTGCGCGCCGGGCTGCACGACGTGCCGCTGGATGCCGCGCTGAAGGTCAAGGACACCGCCGACGAGATCGACCTGGAACCGGTGTCGCACAGTACGCTTCGCGGTCTGCTCGATGTGCAGCGCACCGTGCGCGACGCCCCGACGGGCATCGACGTCACCAAGCTCGCCCGGATCACCGTCATCGGTGAGGCCGACGAGGTCCGCGACGCGCTGCGGGCCTGGATCGCACAGGCCGTCACCTGGCATGACCCGACCATGCTGGGGGTGGCGCTGGCCGCACCCAACGTGGACGGCGCGGACTGGTCCTGGCTGAAATGGCTGCCGCACGTGGACGTTCCGAACCAGGCCGACGGTGTCGGTCCGGCTCGGTACCTGACCAACAGCGTCGCTGAGCTGCGTGGACAACTCGATTCGGCCCTGGCCGGCCGGCCCGCGTTCCCGGCTGAGGCGGATCAGGCCCTGAAGCACCTGCTGGTGGTGCTCGACGATCCGGAGGCCGATCCCGACGACATCGCGCGCAAGCCCGGGCTGACCGGGGTGACCGTGATCCACCGCAGCGACAAGCTGCCCAACCGTGAGCAGTACCCCGATCCGGAGCGACCGATCCTGCGGGTCACCGAGGGCCGCCTCGAGCGTTGGCAGAGCAGCGGTTGGCAGCCCTACGTCGACCAGGCCGACCGGCTGTCGGCCGCCGAGGCCGCCCACATCGCGCGGCGGTTGTCGCGCTGGGATTCCAACCCCGGCTACGTGCGCTCCACCGCCACCGGCGGCGCGACGTTCACCACGCTGCTGGACATTCCGGATGCCGCGGCGCTGGACGTGGCCAGCCTGTGGGCCCCGCGCAACCGTGACGACGAACTGCGCGTGCCGATCGGCGTCACCGCCACCGGCGAGCCGCTGTACTTCGACCTCAAGGACGAGGCCGAAGGTGGCATGGGCCCGCACGGCCTCATGATCGGTATGACCGGCTCGGGCAAGTCCCAGACCCTGATGTCGATCCTGTTGTCGCTGTTGACCACTCACTCGGCCGAGCGACTCATCGTGATCTACGCCGACTTCAAGGGTGAGGCCGGCGCCGACATCTTCCGCAACTTCCCGCAGGTCGTCGCGGTCATCTCGAACATGGCCGAGAAGCGGTCGCTGGCCGACCGGTTCGCCGACACCCTGCGCGGTGAGGTGTCCCGTCGTGAGCAGCTGCTCAAGGAGGCCGGCCGCCGGGTGCAGGGCAGCGCCTTCAACTCGGTCACCGAGTACGAGGCGGCCATCGCGGCCGGGCACGATCTGCCCCCGATGCCGACGCTGTTCGTGGTGGCCGACGAGTTCACCCTGATGCTCGCCGAGCATCCCGAGTACGCGGACCTGTTCGATTACGTCGCCCGCAAGGGTCGCTCGTTCCGCATCCACATCCTGTTCGCGTCGCAGACGCTGGACGTGGGCCGGATCAAGGACATCGACAAGAACACGTCGTACCGGATCGGCCTGAAGGTGGCCAGCCCCAGCATCTCTCGTCAGATCATCGGGGTCGAGGACGCCTACCACATCGAATCGGGTCGTGAGCACAAGGGCGAAGGCTTCCTGGTGCCGGCTCCCGGTGCGGTGCCGATCAAGTTCCGCAGCACCTACGTCGACGGAATCTACGATCCGCCGCGCGCCGAGAAGTCGATCGTGGTGCGCGCCCTGCCGCAGCCGCAGCTGTTCACCGCCTCGCGCGTCGAGCCCGAGCCCGACACTGTCATCGTCACGAACGAGCCCGAGATCGATATCGCCCCACCGCGCAAGCTGATCGCCACCATCGGTGACCAGCTGGCCACCTACGGCCCGCAGGCACCCAAGCTGTGGCTGCCGCCGCTGGACGACGCGATCGCGCTGGACGACGTGCTGGCCCGCACCGACATCGAACCCGGCCAATTGCGTTGGCCGTTGGGCGAGATCGACAAGCCGTTCGAGATGCGCCGGGACCCGCTGGTGTTCGACGCCAACTCGTCGGCGGCCAACATACTGATCCACGGTGGTCCGCGATCGGGCAAGTCGACGGCGTTGCAGACCTTCGTCCTGTCCGCGGCGGCACTGCACTCGCCGAGCGAAGTGAGCTTCTACTGCCTGGATTACGGCGGCGGACAGCTCGCCGGCCTGGCCGAGCTGGCCCATGTCGGCAGTGTGGCCACCCCGCTGGAGCCCGAGCGCATCCGCCGGACCTTCGGTGAGCTCGAGCAACTGCTGCGGGCGCGTCAGCAGCAGGGCGCGGTGAGCCGGGTCGGTCGTTATGCCGACGGGTACGGCGAAGTCTTTTTGATCATCGACAACCTGTACGCGTTCAGCCGGGACAACACCGACACCTTCAACACCCGTAACCCGTTGCTGGCCAAGGTGACCGAGCTGGCCAATGCCGGGCTGGCCTATGGCATCCACGTCGTGATCACCACACCGAACTGGCTGGAGGTGCCGCTGGCCATGCGCGACGGGCTGGGCCTGCGGCTGGAACTCAAGCTGCACGACAGCCACGACAGCATCGTGCGGGTGGTCGGTGCGATGCGCCGCCCGGCCGAGTCGGTGCCGGCCGATCAGCCGGGCCGCGGCCTGACCATGGCCGCCGAACACTTCCTGTTCGCCGAGCCTCAGCTGTCCGACATCGCCGTCATCAACGCCCGCTACCCGGGACAAAGCGCACCGCCGGTGCGGTTGTTGCCGACCCAGCTGGCCCCGGCCGCGCTGGCCCCGCTGTACCCCGGGCCCGAGCAGGTGGTCATCGGTCAGCGCGAAGAAGACCTGGCGCCGGTGCTGCTCGATTTCAAGCACAACCCGTTGTTGGCGGTCTTCGGTGATGCGCGGTCCGGTAAGACCACGCTGCTGCGTCACATCATCCGGACCATTCGGGAGAATTCCCGGCCGGACGAGGTCGCCTTCACCGTCATCGACCGGCGGCTGCACCTGGTGGAGGAGCCGTTGTTCCCCGACAACGAGTACACGGCCAACATCGACCGGGTGCTGCCCGCGATGCTGGGCCTGTCGGCCCTCATCGAAAACCGCCGCCCGCCGGCCGGTTTGAGCCCGCAGGAGCTCAGCGCCTGGGACTACCGGTCCGGGGCCGACACCCACACCCACTACCTGATCGTCGACGACGTCGACCAGATCCCGGACGGGCCCGCGGTCAGCGGACAGTTCGTCGGGCAGCGACCGTGGACCAACATCGTGAATCTGTTGGCCGAGGCGTCGGATCTGGGGCTGCGCGTCATCGTGACGGCCCGGGCCACCGGATCGGCACATGCCGTGATGACCGCCCCGCTGCTGCGTCGCCTCAACGACCTGCAGGCCACGACGCTGATGCTGTCCGGCAATCCGGCCGACAGCGGCAAGCTCCGCGGGCACCGGTTCGCCCGGTTCCCGGCCGGGCGCGGCATGTTGCTGGGTGACGGTGACGCACCTGAATTCGTCCAACTCGTGAACCCACTCATCGATGACGCGGCACTGTCCGTGAACAACGGGAGAAAGGAATTCTGATGACATTGCGGGTAGTTCCGGAAGGATTGACCGCGGCCAGTGCGGCCGTGGAGGCGCTCACCGCGCGTCTGGCCGCCGCTCACGCCGCGGCCGCCCCCCTGGTCTCGGCGGTGATCCCGCCGGCCGCCGACGCCGTATCCCTGCAGACCGCAACCGGTTTCAGTGCCCACGGTGCCCAGCACACGACGGTCGCCGCCCAAGGCGTCGAAGAACTCGGCCGCTCGGGCGCAGGTGTCGCCGAGTCCGGCGCCAGCTACATGACCGGCGACGCGATGGCCGCGTCGTCGTACCTGACTGCGCGCGGTCTCTGACATGACCGCCCCCATCTGGATGGCCCTACCGCCCGAGGTGCACTCGACCCTGCTCTCCAGCGGGCCGGGTGCCGGGCCGCTGCTGGCCGCAGCGGGGGCCTGGCAGTCGCTGAGCACCGAATACGCATCGGCGGCAGCGGAGCTCACCAGCGTTCTGGGTGGGGTGCAGGCCGGGTCCTGGGAGGGTCCGAGCTCGGAACAGTACGTCGCCGCGCACGGACCGTACCTGACGTGGCTGGCCCAGCAGAGCGCCAACAGCGCCGCGGTGGCGGTGCAGCACGAGACCGCGGCCGCGGCCTACACCACCGCCCTGGCCACGATGCCGACGCTGCCCGAGCTGGCGCTGAACCACGTGGTGCACGGTGTGTTGCTGGCCACGAACTTCTTCGGTATCAACACGATTCCGATCGCGGTCAACGAGGCCGACTACGTGCGGATGTGGGTTCAGGCGGCCACCACCATGGCCACCTACCAGGCTGTCTCGGGAGCCGCGGTGATGGCGGCTCCGATGAGTACCCCGTCGCCGATGTTGCTCAAGCCGGGCGTGGGCGAGGCAGGTACCGCATCGGCCAACGCACAGCAGATGATGGCGCAGGGCACCGCGACCGATTCCGGTACGGCGCTGACCAACGCCGACGCGACGGCCACCAACGAGTATCCGAATCTGCCGCAGTGGCTGGTGGATTACCTCGGCAATGACTCGATGATCGGTGGCAAGGAACTGCTGAGGTTCCTCAACGATCCGCTGGGCACTCTGCAGCAGATGCTCACCGACCTGATGACCAACCCGTCCGGCTTCCTGACGGCGTGGGGGCCGTTCCTGTTCGGCGTCATCTATCAGTTGATCTTCCAGCCGGTGGGCTGGGGTACATGGATCAGCGTTGCGCTGTCGCCGTTCCTGATTCCGTTGCTCGCCATCGGGTTGACCGGCTTGGGCGCTCTGGGCCTGCTCCCCACCGATGCTCCGGCCGACGCCCCGGCCGATGGCGACGCCGCTCCGGTAGCGCCGGTGCGTGGCGACCAAGGGCTGCCCGTGGTGGGCCTCGCCCCGGCCGGAGTCGGCGCCGGTGCGGGGGCTGCGGCTGCGCCGGCGGCGGCACCTGCGGCCGGAGCCCCGGCCGCCCCGGCTCCGGTGGCCGCCGCGGCATTCGCGCCGTATGCGGTGATGACCAACGACCCCGACGAGGGTTTCAGCCCGACCGTGGGCGGTAAGTCCAGCGCCCACGCGCCCGCATCCGGCATCCCGGCGGCGGCCTCGGGTGTGGCGGCCTCACTGGCCGCGCGGCGTAAACGCCGCCGCAAGCGGGGCGCGGTGTTGGAGGACCACGCCTACGCCGACGCGTACATGGATTACGAGGAGCCCGATCCGGACCCCGCACCCCAGCCGGAGCCACGGGTACGCGCCTCCGAGCAGGGGGCCGGGGAGATGGGATTCACCGGAACCGCAACGAGATCCGAGGCGGCCGCCGCCGGGTTGACCACCTTGGCCGGTGAGACGTTCGACGACCGCCCGGCATCGCCGATGTTGCCGGGAACGTGGGATCCCGACGATCCGGAGGGGGGCCCGCGCAGCTGACCAGATCACCCTCAGCACTGAAGACGCACTGCCAATTGTCTACGACCCGAAAGGAATATCCATGAGTCTGTTGGACGCTCACATCCCTCAGTTGATCGCTTCCGAGGCCGCCTTCGGCGCGAAGGCCGCGCTGATGCGCAGCACCATCGCCCAGGCCGAGCAGGCCGCCATGTCCTCGCAGGCCTACCACATGGGTGAGGCCTCGGCAGCGTTCCAGGCCGCACACGCCCGGTTCGTCGAGGTGTCGGCCAAGGTCAACGCGCTGCTCGACATCGCCCAGCTCAACCTCGGCGACGCCGCGGGCACCTACGTCGCCCAGGATGCCGCCGCCGCCAGCACCTACACCTCCGTCTAACCGGATACCGAACGGATACAGGAGTTTTCATGTCTCAGATCATGTACAACTACCCGGCCATGCTGGCGCACGCCGGGGAGATGAACACCTACTCCGGTGCCCTGCACGCCGTCGGCGCCGACATCGCCGCCGAGCAGCACGCGCTCGCCAGCGCCTGGCAGGGTGACACCGGAATGACCTACCAGGCCTGGCAGGTGCAGTGGAACCAGGCCATGGAAGAGCTGACCCGGGCCTACCGCGCCATGGCGTCCACTCACGAGATGAACACCATGTCGATGAGCGCGCGTGACGCCGCCGAAGGGGCCAAGTGGGGCTGAGCGCCGACATCCGGAGCCAGAGGCTCCGCATTGAGCACCAGAGTTAACGCCGTCGAGCTCACCACCGATCAGGCCTGGTACCTCGCCGATGTACTGGGCGCCGGAGCGTATCCGTGGGTGCTGGCCATCACGCCGCCCTACAGCGAACCGGCCCAGCGGTTCGGCTTTGTCGCCGAACAGACCGCTGAGCTGACCAGGATGGGTGTGCTCGACGCCGATGGCAGGGTCAATCCGCAGGTGGCGCAATGGGTTCGGCTGGTGTGCCGGGCAACCCAGTGGCTCGACCTGCGGTTTGTCTCCGGTCCGGGGGATCTGCTGCGCGGCATCGTCGCGCGGGCAGGCGCCGACCAGACCGTGGTGGTGTTGCGCAACGCGCAGTTGGTGACGTTCACCGACATGGACATCAACCACCCGCACGCCCTGGTGCCCGTGCTCACCGCCGGATTGTCCCGGCGCAAGCCGGCGCGGTTCGAGGAGTTCGCGCTCCCGGCCGCGGCCGGTGCCCGCGCGGACGAACAGATCCGTAACGGCGCTCCGCTGACCGAAGTACTGGGATTCCTCGGGGTCCCGGAATCGGCCCGGCCGATGGTGGAATCGGTGTTCGACGGACGGCGTACCTACGTCGAGATCGTCGCCGGAGAACACCGCGACGGCCATCGGGTCACCACCGGAGTGGGTGTCAGCATCATCGACACCCCCGAGGGCCGGATTCTGGTCTCTCCGTCGAAAGCTTTCGACGGGGAATGGATTTCGACCTTCACGGCGGGCACTGCCGAGGCGATCGCGATGGCGATCGAACGGCTCACCGCCTCGTTGCCCAGCGGCTCCTGGTTCCCTGACCAACCGCTCTTCCGCGACTTCGACGACGTCGCGATCAGGGCGACGCACTGACCGACCACGTTTTATCCCACCGAGATCCACGCTCCACGAGAAGAACCCAGAAAGCATAGGAATGTCCGACAACACTGTGATGCCGATCGTCCGGGTGGCCGTGCTGGCCGCCGGAGACGACGGTGGCCGGCTGACCGAAATGGCCCTGCCGTCCGAGCTGCCGCTGCGCGAGATACTGCCTGCGGTCCAGCGGATCGTCGTCCCCTCCAACGGTGAACGCGGCGACGACGGTGCGAGTGCCCCGGATCCGGTGCGGCTGAGCCTGGCCCCGATCGGCGGTGCGCCGTTCAGCCTGGACGCCACCCTCGACACGGTCGGCGTGGTGGACGGGGATCTGCTTGCGCTGCAAGCCGTTCCGGCCGGCCCGGCGGCCCCGCGCATCGTCGAGGACATCGCCGACGCCGCCGTGATCTTCTCCGCCGCCCGCCGGCGCCCGTGGGGTCCGGCGCACATCGCCCGGGCCGCGGCGCTGGCCCTGATCGGACTGATCCTGGTGGGCACCGGTCTGGGTGTCGCCCACCGGGTTGTCACCGGCGAGGCGCTCGGCCTGTTCGTCGTCGGCGGCATCGCCGTCGCCACCGTGCTGGCGGCGCTGTCGACCCGGGGCCGCTCACCGGCACTGGCCACCGCACTGTCGATCACGGCGCTGATCCCGATCGCCGCCGCGTTCGCCCTTGGCGTCCCAGGTGATTTCGGCGCCCCCAACATCCTGCTGGCTGCGGCCGGGGTGGCCGCGTGGTCGTTGATCAGCATGGCCAGCTCATCCGAAGACCGTGGTATCGCGGTCTTTACGGCGACGACGGTGGCCGGAGCCGGCGTGCTGCTGGTCGCTGCGGCGGCCAGCCTGTGGGAGCTCAACGCGACGGTGATCGGGAGCGCCCTGATCCTCATCGCCCTGGTGGTCACCGTGCAGGCCGCTCAACTCTCGGCCATGTGGGCCCGGTTCCCGCTTCCGGTGATCCCGGCGCCCGGCGATCCGTCGCCGTCGCCTCAACCGCTTTCGGTTCTGGCCGACCTGCCGCGCCGGGTCCGGGTGAGCCAGTCGCACCAGACCGGTGTGATCGCTGCGGGTGTGCTTCTCGGAGTGGCCGGTTCGGTGGCCCTGGTCGGCTCGCCGACCGCGTCGCCGTGGGCCTGGTACGTCGTGGTGGCGCTGGCTCTCGGGGCTGTCCTGCGGGCTCGGGTGTGGGATTCCGCCTCCTGCAAGGCATGGTTGCTCGGCCATCCCTACCTGCTTGCGGCCGTGCTGCTGGTGACGTTTGCGATGGACGACCGCTATCAGGCCGCCTGGTGGGCGCTGGCGGCGTTGGCCGGCCTCGTCGTGGTCTGGGTGGTCGCCGTGCTGAACCCGCGGATGGCGTCCCCGGACACGTACTCGCTGCCGATGCGGCGCCTGGTGGGCTTCCTCGCGACCGGCCTCGACGCTTCGCTGATCCCGGTGATGGCCTTCCTCGTCGGGTTGTTCAGCCTCGTTCTCGACAGGTGATGAATCGGTGATCCACAAGAGCCTGGGAGTTCTGGCCTCAGCCGGTCTGGTGCTGTTGGTCAGCTCCCCGCCGGCGGGCGCCATCAGCCCGCCCGAGGTCGACCCGCAGGTCGCCCCACCGGCCGGCAGTGCAGGTCCGGTGGAGGCGATGACGCAGCGCGCCGAGTGCGTCACCACCGGGGTGTTGCCCGGTACCGACCCGGGTGCCGTCAGCCCGAACCAGTTGGCGCTCAACCTTTCCGGTGCGTGGAAACACAGTCGCGGACAGGGACAGACGGTGGCGGTCATCGATACCGGCGTGCAACCGGGTCCCCGGCTGCCCCATGTCAAGGGTGGCGGTGACTTCATCGAATCCACCGACGGACTGACCGACTGTGACGGCCACGGCACCGCGGTGGCCGGCCTCATCGCCGGGCAGCCCGGTCCCGACGGCTTCTCGGGCGTGGCGCCTGAGGCCCAGCTGATCTCGATCCGGCAGAACTCGCCGCGCTTCGCGCCGCGGGTTCCGGCCGCCGACGCGGTGCAGACCCGTGCGGCAGCCGATGTGGCCAGCCTGGCCCGGGCCGTGGTGCGGGCGGCCGACATGGGTGCGCGCGTCATCAACATCTCCGTGGTGACCTGCGTGCCCGTCGACAAACAGATCGACCAGACCGAACTCGGTGCGGCACTGCGGTATGCCACTGTGGAAAAGGACGCGGTGATCGTCGCGGCCGCGGGCAACACCCAGGGCGGCGTGACCACCGGGGCGGCATGCGGATCGAATCCGCTCGCCGACGCCGGGGCGCCGGGCGATTCGCGCAACTGGGGCGGGGTCTCCTCGGTGTCGATCCCATCGTGGTGGCAGCCCTACGTGCTGTCCGTGGGTGCGCTGAACGCGACCGGTCAGCCGTCCGGGTTCACCATGGCCGGCCCGTGGGTCGGCATCGCGGCGCCGGGGGAGAACATCACCTCGGTCAGCAATGCGTCCGACGGCGGGCTGGCCAACGCGCTGCCCACCGATCAGGACAAGGTGGTCCCGCTCAGCGGCACGAGCTACGCCGCGGCCTATGTGTCCGGGGTTGCGGCCCTGGTACGCAGCAAGTTTCCCGAGCTGAATGCCCGCCAGGTGGTGCACCGGCTGACGACGACGGCCCAGGGCGCGGCCCGGTCGCCATCGAACGTGATCGGCGCCGGCGGTGTGGATCCGGTGGCCGCACTCACCTGGGACGTCGCCGACATGCCGTTGGACGGGCCGGCGGCCCCCGAGGGCAAAGCGATTGCCGCGCCACCAGAACCGGCCCCACGTGACAACACCGGGCGAATCGTCGCGTTCGCCGGCGCCGGAGCACTCGCGCTGGCGGCCATCGCGTGGGCCTTTTTAGCTCCTCGCGTGCGCACCACCTCCAGCGCACATCGACGGAAGGAACCCAAATGACCGCCCGACTTGCGCTGGCGTCCCTGTTCATCGTGGCGGCGATCCTGGCCCGGCCATGGCAGACCGTCACCGAACGCTGGGTGCTCGGGGTGTCGGTGGCCGCGGTCGTCCTACTGCTGGCGTGGTGGGGTGGACTGTTCCTGACCACCCGGATCGCCCGCCGGGTGTCGATGTGGCGGCGCAACCTCGCCAAGAGTGCACCGGCCGAGTCTGCCGGCGCGGAAACCGTTGTGCTGCGGGTCGATCCCGCCGACCCGGCACAGCTGCCGATCGTGGTGAGCTACCTGGACCGCTACGGCATCCGCTGCGACAAGGTCCGCATCACTCACCGCGACGCTGGTGGTGCGCGCCGTAGCTGGATCAGCCTGACGGTGGCTGCCGTCGACAATCTCGATGCGCTGCGCGCGCGGTCCTCGCGAATCCCGTTGCGGGAGACCACGGAGGTCGTCGGTCGCCGGCTCGCCGACCACCTTCGCGAGCAGGGCTGGACGGTCACGCTCGTCGACGGTGTCGATTCGCCGCTACCCGATCCGGGCAAGGAAACCTGGCGCGGGGTGACGGACGACTCGGGGTTCGTGGCGGCCTACCGCGTCGGCGTCAGCGACAAGGTGGAGGCGGTGCTGGCCGGGATCGGTGCGCTGGGCGCCCAGGAGACCTGGACCGCACTGGAATTCACCGGTTCGCCGACCGATCCGCAGGTTACCGTGGGTGCGGCGATCCGTACGGCCGACCGGCCGTCGGCCAAGGCTCCGCTGGCCGGTCTGACACCGGTGCGCGGTCGGCACCGGCCGGCGCTGGCGGCGCTGAACCCGTTGTCGACGCAGCGGTTGGACGGCACGCCCGCCGCGGTGCCCGCAGCGCTGCAGCCGTCAGTCGAACATGAAATCCCGCAGGAAGCGGGTCATCCGGCGTAGGTAGTCCGGCTGGCTCACGTGCAGCAGGTGATTGCCGGGGAACCAGTGGAACGCGCAGCGATCCCAGTGTTCCCACAGCATTTCGGCCTGTTGAGGTGGAGCCAGCCGGTCACCCAGGCCGGTGATGATCAACCGTCGGTCCTTGGGCACCAGAGGCCGATAGTTCAGCGGTGAGGCATACCGGGCGGCGGCTTCGACCAGGGCCGGGTCGGTTCTGGCCACCAGTCGCTGCAGGGCCACCAGCTTGTTGGCCGGAAACCATTCGTCGACCGTGCGATCCGGCGTCACCACGGGGACATTGGGCACCACCGCCTGAATCCGGTCGTCCACGCCGGCCAGCAAGGCCGACGTGAAACCACCCAGGGAGATACCGGTCAGGGCGATGCGGTCGACACCGGTGAACTCCAGATAATCGATCACAGACCGGAAGTCGTGCACGGCCTGGGCCATGCCCTCGCAGAACCCGGCGAAACCGTGCGCGAAGAATCCGTATCCGCTGAACGGTGAGTACCGTTCGGCGCGGCGGCCGTGAAACGGCAAGGTGTACAACAACACGTCGTAGCCGGACCGGAAGAACCAGGGCAGCGACAAGAACAGGCCGTTGGCCAGATACGGCGAACCCATGAAGCCGTGGATCACACACAAGGTGGGGTGCGGGCCGTCGTCGTGACGCCAATGCTGTGCCCGCACAACGTTGTTACGGGTGAACCCGCCGCACATCTCACTCAGCGCCGGGTTGACCGCGGTGAAGCTGCTGTCGAACCGTAGATTCTCGACGCGGCCGTGGGCGATCAGCTGCGCGACCGGATTGGCCGGGCGAGTGGACACGCGAGGGGCCCGGGTGGGCGCCGGAAAGGACGCCGCGGGGTCCTGGGCCGCGGCCAGGTCGGCATAGAACCGCATGTGCTCGTGCTCGGTTCGCGAAGTCGACGGACGCACCATCGAGGCCAGCGTGGTCGGCACCATCGACGTCGCCACGACCGAGGCGACCCCGGTGCGCAGGGCGATGTCGGCCACTGCGGAGGCGTCGACAATGGCCCGCTGCCGCAGGGTCAGGTCGACCCGGCGCGGCAGCCCGCGGGGACCGGCATCACCGCCCGGAACGTCGGGAACCGGGATCGGAGGTTCCACCGGATCGACAGGGTCGACGCGAGACGGGTCCACGATTGCCGATGCTAATCGGTGCGGGCGCTCAGTCGAGCCGGAAAAGCCTCGCGGCGTTGTCGTGCAGGACGTTGCGGCGCCAGGTGTCGTCGACGCCCGGCAGGTCGATGAGGTGGTGCACGGCCTCGGCGTAACCGTAGGGGATGTTCGGGAAGTCGCTGCCGAACAGGATGTGCTCACCCAGTGCGTTCAGCCGGGCCGATTCGGAGGTGGGAAACGGCATCATCGCTTCGACGAACGGGGTGAACGCCATCGTGGTGTCCAACCGCACGTTCTCGTGGCGCTCGGCGAGATCGAGGAAAGCCGAGTACTCGGGCATGCCCATGTGCGCGACGATCAGCGCCAGCCGCGGGTAGCGCCCCAACAGCGCGGCGATCGGGTCGGGGCCGGTGAACGTTCCCGGCGCCGGACCGGAGCCGCAGTGGATGACGACCGGCACACCGGCGTCTTCGATCAATCCCCAAACCTCGTCGAGCAGTGGATCGTTGGGGTCATAGTTGCCGACCTGGATATGAGCCTTGAACACCTGGGTGCCCGCGGTGATCGCCTCGGCGACATAGCTGGGGGCCTGCGGTTCGGGGAAGAAGGTGGCGGTGCCCAGGCAGTCCGGGGTGTCCTTCGCGAACCCGATCGCCCACTGGTTGAGCCACGCTGCCATGTCGGGCTTGTGCGGGTAGATCAGCGAGGAGAACTTGCGGACCCCGAACTCCCGCAGGGTGGCGACCCGCTGCGCCTCGTCGGCACGGTAGGTGATCGGCCATTCCCGGCCGATCAGCGGGCCCTGGCTGTCAAAGTACTGCCAGACCTTGTCCATGACGTTCTTGGGCATGAAGTGGGTGTGCACGTCGACGATGCCGGGCAGTCCGAGGTTCGTCCAGATCGCGCGGACCGCTTGCGCCTCGTCGGTGTTGTCGGTGGTTTCGGGCATCGTCGACGATCATGCACCCACCCGCCCGGCGGGGGATGATCGGGGCGTGTGGAACCCGGAAACGTATCTGGCCTTTGCCGATCACCGAGGGCGGCCGTTCTACGACCTGCTCTCGCGAGTGGCGGCGACGGCTCCGCGACGGGTGGTGGATCTGGGTTGTGGGCCGGGGAACCTGACCGAGACCCTCGCCCAGCGGTGGCCCGACGCCACGCTGGAGGCCTGGGACAATTCACTGGAGATGGTATCGGCCGCACAGGACCGGGGGATCGAGGCCTACCTCGGCGCCATCGAGGATTGGGAGCCCCAACCCGACACCGACGTCGTGGTCTCCAACGCGGCACTGCAGTGGGTGCCCACGCATCGCGAACTTGTGGCGCGGTGGGTTGCGCAACTGCCGGCGGGAGCGTGGATCGCGTTCCAGGTGCCGGGCAACTTCGACGCGCCGTCACACCATGCGGTGCGGACGTTGGCGCGGCGTGAACCGTTCGCCGAGGCGCTGCGCGACATGCCCTGGCGTGATGTGGGCCAGGTGGACACGCCCGCGCAGTACGCCGGGCTACTGTCTGACGCCGGCTGTGCGGTGGACGCCTGGGAGAGCACTTATGTGCATCAATTGACCGGGGAGACACCGGTTCTCGACTGGATCACCGGAACGGCACTCACCCAGGTCAAGAGCAGGCTGAGCGATGAACTGTGGGAGCAGTACCGCCAAGAGATCATCCCGATGCTGGCCGAGGCCTATCCGCGGCGGGCCGACGGCGTCACGTTCTTCCCGTTCCGGCGCGTGTTCGTGGTCGCCCGCGTCCGGTGATTTCGGCGCATTTAGTAACGCCAGGCGTTACTGGATGCACCGAAATCACCGGTGGGTAGGCCCTCCTTCTCGGCATCGCGGCGGTAACGGTCCACCCACTCGTCGGAACGCTGGTCGGCTTGTCGCTCCAGCACCGGCTGCGGGGCCAGTTGTGGGTCCAGGCCCAGCGCTTCGAGCACGGTGGCCACCACGGTGGTGAGATTGCGCCACAGATACGGGTAGGACACGTCGATGGGGGAGATGTTCTCCTCGGCGAACCAGGCCCGCCAGCCTTCTTCCTGCGCCTGCAGCAGCCGCACCACGTGCGCGATCGCACCGGCGTGGTACTCGGCGCGCGCATCACGGACCGGGTCGGCCCGGCCGCGCCAAACCCTGGTCTGCACCGCCCGCCAGAACGAAACCGCCTGTGACACAACGTCGGGCCGGTAGACGTGGATCAGCACCGGGTCGCTGCCCACGACATCGCGGATCGCGGAGAGGAGGCCGGGCCCTGACCGCTCGGGCAGGCCCGTGACGCGGTCCAGCAGCAGCGGGGTCTGGTTCCACATCAACTTGCCGCCCCACACTCCGTTGGGCGTGCGACCGACCGTGCGGATGTAGTCGCGCCAGATCTCGGCCGGCGCCAGGTCCGGCTTGCCCTCCACCAGTGGATCGAGCAGACGCAGGATCGACTCGTCCTCGACACCGGCGAACCATTCCCGCGGTTGTGGCGACATGCTGGTGGTCGGCAGGTACTGGAAGAACTCCTGAGGTTCGCCGGCCATGCCGGTGGCCCGCAGGGACTCGACCAGCAGGGTGCTGCCGCTGCGCTGGGAAGCGAGCACCAGGTAGGCAGTCGGATGATCTGACATGGGCGAGACTTTAACCATGATTTGTTTGCGGCGCCTATTCAAATGGGCGTCAAGAGTTTTCGCTTGCGATGAGAAAAACTATTGATGGGTCTCGGTGATGCCACGGTCGGTGGCGATCGCGGATCGACTGGTTGCCGGGCGGCCGTGGATGCTCAAATATGTCTCGGTGTAACGCTCGGAAATCCGGGTGCCGGCGAATTCGGAGGGAATCACGTCGAGCGTCTTCTCGCGCCAATCATTGAGCAACATTGCCAGGTCGTTGGCGATCGCCTCGGCCTTGTCGGTGGCATCGGCCCCGAGCAGGTTGTTACGTTCCGTCGGGTCGGCGACGAGGTCGTACAGTTCGCGCGCCGGCCGCGGGGTACGGATCTGGCTGCCGAGCGCACGTCCGGGCGGACTGTCGGCAATATCCCAGGGGAGATCCAACAATGGTCGCGCCGCGTAGTTCTCGATATAGCTGTATTCCTTCGTGCGGATGGCACGAATTGGATCGAAAGAATCGTGGTAGGTCTTTGTGGTGTACACCTCGGACCGGATCTGTTCCGGCTCGGCGGCGGATGTCGTGAGGTTGCCGGCGTGCGACAGTCCCTCGACCTCGTCGGGGATGGGGACGCCGAGCAATTCGAGCAGGGTCGGTAAGAGGTCGACGCCGCTGAACAGTTCGTCATAACGGCGCGGCGACGTGCCGGCCCCACGCGGTGGACGCACGATCAACGCGATGCCGGTGCCGGCGTCGTACAGCGTCGACTTGGCCCGCGGCAGCGCCGGCCCGTGATCGGTCATGAACACCACCCAGGTGTTCCGGTCGAGACCCGTCTGCGCCAGGACCCCGAGCAGTTCACCGACCTTGGCGTCCGCCACCGCGATCGATCCGTAGAACTCGGCCAGGTCGTCGCGCACCGCGCCGGTGTCGGGCAGATAGTCGGGCACGGTCACCTCGTCGGCGTCGGCGGGCGCGTACCGGTCGTGTGGGTAGGGTCGGTGCGTTTCGAAAAAGCCGGTGGTCAGCAGGAACGGTTGGTGCGGTGGATCGGTGAGCCATGCCGTGGCCTGCTCGACGACGTACTCGCAGTACGAATTGGACACGTCGAACTCGTCGTATCCCAGGTTGGCCGGGTAGGAGGTTTCGTGTTGCATGCCGAACAACGCTGTGTACCAACCGAATTCACCCAGAATGTGGGGCAGGGTACGCACGCCGGCGCGATACTCCCAGCCGTGGTGGGCCAAACCGACCAGGCCGTTGCTCTGCGGGTAGCGCCCGGTGAACAGCGAACCTCGCGACGGCGAGCACAGCGGCGCGGTGGCATGCGCCCGGGTGAACAGAATCCCCTCGGCGGCCAACCGGTCGAGGTGCGGGCTGTCCACGTCGGAGTGGCCGTACGCGCCCAGATGGCGCCCGAGGTCGTGCCAGTGCACGATCATCAGGTTCTGCCGTTGCGGCTCGGTCACGTCACATCCTTTCCATCCCCGCACAACCGAACCGGGTGCGCCGCCGCACGGCAACCGTTTGGCTCATCGCGAGCACGTTATTTGCTACGGGTGATACGGCACACCGACCGCGCGAAAAACGTACTCCGGGCCCACGTCGAAGGCCAACGACCGGCTCGGCAACCGCTCCAGCACCTCGTCGCCGATGTCGGTCTTGAAGTGCAGTGAGAGCTCACCCTCGCAGCGTTGGTCGATGTCGCCGACGTCGGCCTGCAGGGTGAGGCCGGTCGTGGTGAACTCGGCGTGCACCGCGCCGCTTTGTGGGGCCGACCACGGCTGATCGATGCTGCGGCCGGCAAGCTTGGGCAGGGTCGACATCGTCGCCAATGCGCGGTGATTGGTCAGGACCAGCGAACCGGCGTAGCTCGCGACGCTGCCCGACGACCGCATACCCGGAATCGTTCCGGTGAAGCGCCTGGTCACAGGGATGTATTCGGCAAGAAACAGGATGCCCTCGGCTTCGGCTTCCGCCCGCAGACCCTCGGGCAGTCCGCCGATGTGCATCAGCTTTCGCAGGATCAATGCCATGTCTCCGACGGTAGCGCGCAAACATGGCGGAACGATTGGAGCTGGTAGAGATTATCTGGTGGGAACCCGTGCCAGGTGGCTGATCGTGACCGCCGTGGCGGCCGTGGCGGTGTATGCCGCGCTGTGGGTCGGTTATGCGCAGCGCTGGCCGTGGCTGGCCGACCTCGACACCGCCGGCCTGGCCGGTCCGTACCGGTATCTGTCGGCACACCCGGGCTGGGTGATCGCGTGGAACGCGTTCTGCGAGGTGCTCGGGCCGTTCGCCTTCCGGTTGCTGGCCGTGGTGCTCATCGGCGTCGCGCTGGTGCGGCGCCGGCGTCGTCTCGCGCTGTTCCTGGTGTTGACCATCGAACTCAGCGCGGTGGTCACCGAGGTGGCCAAGGCCGTGGTCAACCGGGCACGTCCGGACACCGCACTGGTGCACGCCCTGTCCAGCTCGTTCCCCTCCGGGCACGCGTTGGGGGTGATGGTCGCCGTGCTGGCCCTGTCGGTGCTCGTCTGGCCGACGCTTCATCCGCCGCTGCGGAAATGGTGGGTGGCGGCCGGGGTGCTGTTGGTCGTGGCGATCGGTGTGGGCCGGGTGGTGCTCAACGTCCACCACGCGTCCGATGTGGTGGCCGGCTGGGCGTTGGGCTACGTGTGGTTCATCGTGGTGTACCTGATCTGTCCGCCGTACCCGTCCGTCACGGCAGTGGACGAAACACCGGCAGCGCTCGATAGCGCACGCTGAAACTGGCCTCGCGCAGCGCCTCCCCAACCTCACCGTCATGGGCCACGGTGGTGGGCCCGTCGACGGCGACGAAGCTGAACTGCGGCACCCGCAACTCGTGATACAGCGGACTGCGCTCGAGCCGGCCCAGTGCCACGGCCGTGGCGATGCGCAACCGGCTGAACCGTTTACCCGTCTCCAGGATTCGCACGTCGAGCAGGCCGTCGTCGAGCCGAGGGCGCTGCGACGGGGCGAAGCCCGACGGAATGTAGGTCGAGTTGCCCAGGAAGAACAGCGACGTCAGAAGCGTCTTGTCGTCGTAGCGGATACGTACCGGCTTGTCCCGGCGCAGTGTCAGATACAGCGCATATATCCCGGCCAGCCGTTTGCCGAGCCGGTGTTCGAGCTTCTCCCGGGTCCGCACGTAGCGGGGGTAGGCGCCGATGCTGGCGGTGTTGACCACCAGCTGTTCCTCGTTGAGGCAGACCAGGTCGACGTAGGCCGCGCTGCCCTCGGTGATCGCCTTGACGGTCTGGGCCACCGAATCGCAACCGATGTCCTTGGCGAAGTGGTTGAACGTGCCACCGGGGAACACCGCCAGCGGCACCCCTGCCTCGTCCGCCGCGGCGGCGGCGCCGGCCACGGTGCCGTCACCGCCGCCCACCGCGAGCACTTCGGTGCGACGGGCGGTGTCCCGCAGCACCGCCCCGATGTCGTCGTCGTCGCCCACTTCGATGATCTCGGTGCGCGGCAACGCGTTCCGTACCTCATCGAGGATGCGCGCGCCGGTGCCGTCACCGGAGGCCGGGTTGATCACCAGCGCGACGCCGGCCCCGTCGGGGCGAGGTTCGGTGTGGAACCGCAGCGGATCGGCGGCGGGCATGGTGGTGGCCGGGGCGGTGGGCACCACGCGGGCGCCGAGGATCGCGATCGCCGCGCCGATGCCGAACCCGGCGAACACGTCACCGGGGTAGTGCGCGCCGGTGACCACCCGGGACAACCCGACCAGGCCGGCCAACAGTGCCAGCGGAAACCCGGCCGGCGCCGATTCCAGGCCAACGCCCACCGCGAACGCCGCGGCGCTCGCCGAGTGGCCCGACGGCAGCGAATGCGAGGTGGGCACGCGCCGGGTCCGTCGGGCCAGCGGGATCAGGGTGCGGTCCGGACGTGGACGGCGCCAGATCCGCTTGGCCACCTGATTGGTGATCAGGCTGGTGACCGCCAGGGAGATCACGCCGCGGGTGGCCCCGCGCTTCAAGGACGTGCCGCCGACGGCGCCCATGGCCGCAGCGATGGCGAACCACAGTTTGGAATGGTCCGCCGCCCTGGTCAGCCCGGGCATGACAGTGTCCAGAAGCGGGCTCGGGGACTCCGCGACCGCCTCGAACACTTCACGGTCCAGCGTTCCCAACCCCTTGCCGATCGCACGCAGATCCATCCCGCCAACGTAGCTTCCGCGACCTGATCGTGCTCCGAGCTTTATCGGGACGAGAGCGCCGACGACGACGATGAATTGATGCGCCGACTGCTCGCCATGCTGTGTGCCGGGGTGCTGGCGTTGGTGTGCGCGCCCACCGCCGGCGCGGTCGATCCGCCGTGGTTCGCCTCCTCGGTGGGGGCCGCCACCCAGGTGATTTCCGTTGTCGGGGTGGGCGGTTCGAAAGCCAAGATGGATGTGTGGCAGCGTGGGCCCGCCGGATGGCAGCCGGTCGCGGCCGGAATCGACGCCAACGTCGGGGCCAATGGGATGGCGCCGCAGACCCATGACGGTGAAATGAAGACGCCCATGGGCGTGTTCACCCTCGACTTCGCCTTCGGCACGGCGCCGAATCCAGGTGGCGGCCTGCCTTACGTGCAGGTCGGTCCGGACCATTGGTGGGACGGGGACATGAAGAGTCCCACCTACAACACCATGCAGGTATGCAAGAAGGCGCAGTGCCCGTTCGACACCGATCCGGCCAGCGGCACCGAGAACCTGCGGATACCGCAGTACAAACACGCCGTCGTGATGGGTGTCAACAAGGCCCGGGTGCCCGGTAACGGGGGCGCGTTCTTCGTGCACACCACCGACGGCGGGCCGACGGCCGGTTGCGTGGCGATCGACGACGCCACCCTGGTGACGATCATGCAGTGGATGCGCCCGGGCGCGGTGATCGCGATCGCGCAATAGCCGTCAAATGTTCAGGGCGGCACCGGGTTCGAGGTTGAAGTTGAGATTCTCCAGCGACAGGGTGGCGTCGTACGTGCGGTCGTAGCCGGTGGCGCTGATCCGCCAGCCGTCTGCGGTCCGCCGGTAGCGATCGCGGTAGAACGCCGAGCCGAACAACATGAAGTTCAGGCTCGCGACGATCACGCGGTCCTGCAGATACCAGGTGCCGGTGGCCTCGTCGCCGTCCACCACGATCTCGGGGTGCGCGACGCGATGCTCGGTGATGACCTCGGGGCCCAGCGAGCTTTTCATGTACTCGACCAGGGAGTCACGTTCGGTGAAGTGCAGCTTCTGGCCCATCGACTGGCCGTAATCGCCCTCGACGTCCTCGGTGAGGGTGTCGGCGAAATCGTCCCAGTGCTTGGTGTCCAGCGCACGCAGGTACCGGTATTTGACTTGCTTGATGTCGTCGATGTCACCCATGCCCGACATTTGAGCACACCCGGGCCACGGCTTATCCGGAACGGGTTAGGTTGCGGGTGGCCGGACCTTCGATCAGGGTGCCGTCCGGGGTGAAGCGGGAGCCGTGCAGCGGGCAGTCCCACGTTTTGTCGGCGTCGTTCCAGTTGACGATGCCACCCAGGTGCGGGCACACCGGCGACACCGTGTGTTCGACCCCGTCGACGACGCTGTCGGCCTGCAGGTGCCAGGGCGGTCCGCTGACGACACCACAGTTCTCACCGGCGGCCGCACCGATCCGGGTCACCGGCGTGATCCAGCCCTTGGCCATGTTCAATCCGACCGTCAGGTTGGTCTGTACCGCGGTGGAAAGGCCCGACAACTCGTGCGGACTCCAGCTGGCGAACGCCTCGGCCCAGTCCATCCGGCCGCCCAGGATCCGACTTGACAACGCCAACGCGGCGGCGACCCCGTTGGTCATGCCCCACTTGTCGAAACCCGTTGCGACGTGGATCTTGTCGGAGCCCGGCAGGATCGGGCCGACGTACGGCAGCGCATCGGCGGGCGTGTAGTCCTGCGCCGACCAGTAGTGCGTCTGCTCGGCGCCGGGCCAGTGCAACTTGGCCCAGGTGGCCAGCTCCTGGACTGAGGCCGCAGGGTCACTGCTGCGCCCCACCGTGTGGCCGGCCCCGCCGACGATGAGCCGTTCCCCGTCGGCTGTCGGCGCCGAACGCGTTGAGCGGGTGGGGGAATCAGTCGAGATGTACATGCCCCGGGTGATGTTGCCCGGCACGCGGAACGCCAGGCAGTACGAGCGATGGGGGCTGAGGCGGGCGAAGAATCCCCCCCGGTCCAGGATCGGGATTCCGGTGGCCAGCACGCACTGCTCGGTGTGCACGTCGACGTCGCCGCTGGTGGTCTGCACCCGGAGGGTGAGGCCGCCCCGCCCGTGCGAAACCCGTTGCACCCGGGCACCTTCGGCCAGCCGCCCGTTACGCTCACCGAGCTCGGCAATCAGGTTGTCCAGCAATGGCATCGGATCGAACTGGGCTTGATCGGCCAGTCGGACGCCACCATGGAACGGGAACGGTACGTCCGCGTCGTCGAGCCATTCGACGTCGAGCCCGGCCGTCCGGCAGGCTTCCAGTTCGGCCTTGGCTTTCGCCACACCGTCGGAGGACTGGGCGTAGGTGTAGGCATCCTCGTGTTGCAGGTCGATCCCGTGCGTCTGGCAGTAACCGGTCAACCACTGCTGGCCTTCGAGGTTGCCCTGGGCGTATTGACGCGCCACCTTCGCTGAATGCTTCGCCAGGATCTGCGACATCTTGGTGCCCTGCAACAGGCTGATCTTCGCCGTGGTGTTACCGGTCGTGCCGGCCCCGGCGGTACGTGCCTCCAAGACCAGCACGTCTTTCCCGGCCCGGGCCAGCAGTACGGCGGTGACAAGACCGGTGATGCCGGCGCCGACCACGACGACGTCGGCCCGCCGGGCCGATTCCTCGGCGAGGGCGGGTGCGAGCGGGCGGTCCGGACGGTTCGCAAGCCACAGGGAAGTCATGGCGTTGGCTGTACCCGCAGAAGCCGGACGCAAACCCACAGCAGTGCGACAAAGTGGTTGCCCACGCCGCGGGCGGAGTTGCTGTCCCAGGTGATCATCGCGTTATCTGCAGATGCTCGCCGGGTTGCTGAAAGTCTCAAACTTGCACTGGCGTAAGGGGCTTGGGTGGGGCGCTCGCGGAGTGTCGGACGGCTGGGCACAGCCGCGGCGGCTATCGTGGCCTGCGTTATGAGCGGCCCGTTGGGGTTGTCGATCGGGACCACCAACTTGGTTGCGGCGCGTGTCGGCAATCAACCTGTCAGCCGGCGTTCGGTGTTGACGTTGTCGACTGACCGGACGCCGCAGGTCGGCGTGCCCGAATCCGGTCACGGTGTGACGTTGAGCGGATTCGTCGAGCGGGTCGGCGACCCGGTGCCGTTGGTCGCGCCCGACGGGGCCTCCTATCCCGCCGATACCCTGCTGGTCGAGGCCCTCGACGCGATGGTCGAGTTGGCCGGTGGCCCCTCCGAGCAACTGGCCATCGCAGTTCCCGCGCACTGGGGTGCCCCCACGACGCGCGCCCTGCGCAATGCGCTGCGCACCAATCCGAACCTGTCCCGCGCCGGAATGCCCGCCCGGCTCATCCCCGATGCCGTCGTCTCCCTGGCTGCGCTGCGGGCCAACCCAGGCCTGCCGCCCACCGGTGTGGTGGCGTTGCTCGACTTCGGCGGCGGCGGCACCAGCATCACGCTCGCGGACGCCGCCTCGGCGTTCGAACCGATCGACGAGACGGTCCGGTATCCGGATTTCTCCGGAGATCAGATCGACCAGGCGTTGTTGAGCCATGTGCTCGACGGCGTCGCCCAGGCCGGCGGGATCGACCCGGCCGGTACCGCAGCGGTCGGGTCGCTGGCCCGCCTGCGCGAGGAGTGTCGCCAGGCCAAGGAACGGTTGTCCGCGGACACCGCGACGGATCTGGTGGTCGAGCTCCCGGGTTACTCCGCCACCGTGCGTGTGACGCGTACCGAACTCGAGTCGCTGATGCACTCGCCGCTGTCGGGTGCGCTGGATGCCCTGGAAAAAGCGTTGGAGCGCAACGGGATCAGCTGGTCGACGATCTCGGCGGTGGTGACGATCGGCGGGGGTGCAAGCATCCCCCTGGTCACACAACAACTTTCGCAACATTCGCGCGCGTTGGTGGTGACGACTCCGCAGCCGGCGCTGGATGCTGCGATCGGTGCCGCGTTGTCGGCCGTCCACGTGGCCGACGCCGATGCGCAAACCGGCATGGCGCCCACGCTGGGTGTGGTGGCCGCGCTCCCTACCGCTGAAATACCTGCCGACACAACGGATTCCGGCCCTGCGTCGTCGACCTTCCGGGCCCTGGCCTGGTCGGAAGATGACGCCGGTGACGACGTGGTGCCCTACACCGGGCCGGATCTGGTCGAGTCCTACGGCACTGAGACCGCGGCGCGGCCGGCCGTGCAGTACGTACCGCCCACCGGGCCGATCGAGCAACCGCGTGACGGCTGGCAGCGGTTGCCGTTGACGGTGTTCGCGGTGGCCGCCGCCCTGGTCGTGGTGGCCATCGGTGGGGTGACGTACGCATTGACCAGTGCCACCGGCACGGCACCGAGCACCGAGGTCAAGACCGCCGAACCCAAGCCGATGCCGCAGGAGGTGGCACCGAGCCCGGTGGAGCCCCCGCCCGCGGTTGAGCCGCCGCCGGCGCCCGTGACGCAAGAGCCCGCGCCACCGCCGGTGACGGTGACGCAGGCACCGCCGCCACCGGTGACCGAGACGCGCGTCGTCACGCAGACGCCGACGCCGCCTCCCACGACCACCACCACGACGACGACCACCACAACCACCACCACAACCACGACGCCGCCGACGACCACCACGACGACACCGACCACCACCACGACGACAACCAATCCGATGACGACGACGTACGTCACGGTGCCGTTCGTCCCGGTGCCGATTCCGATTCAGGTGCCGAACCGCGGCGAGACACAGAACCCGTACCCGTACCAGCCGCAGAACCCGTTCCAGCCGCAGCCGCAGAACCCGTTCCAGCCGTATCCCTGACGGCCCGACCCGGTCGCTGTACCTTTCGGTCAACACCGGGAGGGCAGATGAGGCTCGTACACCTGATCGCAGTGGGCGCCACGATCACCGCAGCCGCAGGCATATTGGCCGCGCCGGCCGCCGCCACACCCGCCGAAGGCGAGGTGGTGCGCACCGATCTGGGCCAGGGCACCACCACGACGCCCATCTGGGTGGTCACCGCGGGGCAGCCCACCACCCTGTATGTCCAGAATCTGTTGCTCAAACCGGGGGCCGGGTCCGGCTGGCACAGCCATCCCGGGCCGGAGCAGTCGGTGATCAATGACGGTGCCGTGGCGCTGCAAACGGCACCGGACTGCTCGTCGGTGACGTATTCCGCGGGCCAGGTGGTGGTCATTCCGGGCGGCGTGGTTCATCGGGTGACCAATGCCGGGGCCGAGGACGCCGACGTCGTGGTGACCTACACATTGCCTGCCGAGGCACCGGTGCGTGACGACGCGCCAGCCCTGTGCCCGTAGCCTGCGGAAATCTGTTCGAGCCCCGGAGAACTTGGGCGGCCTTCGGATATGTGGGTAAGAGTTCGGTTAAGGTTCTGCTGTGCCTGAGATGGATCGTCGCAGTGTGATGTTCATGATGGGTCTGGGGGTGGCAGCCGCCGCGCTGCCGGTCGGGACGGCCAACGCCGACCCGGCAATTGGTGACAATCCGCCGGGACCGGGGCCCAACGCGCCGTCGCCGGGTGGGTCGACAACTCCGGGTGCCGCAGCGCCGTCGCCGACATTCCTGTTCCAGGACGAGTTCAACGGTCCGGCCGGCGCTCCGCCGGATCCGGCGTGGTGGCACCTGGTCCCCGAACGCGAGACCATCAAGAACCCCGTCGAATGGGACAAACCGTTCAACATGGGGCGCTACGTGGCCGACACCAACCACGCATTCCAGGACGGCAAGGGCAACCTGGTGATCCGCGCGACCCGCGGCCCGGGCACCACGGTCCAGGAGAAGTACGCCAGCGCCAAGGTCGTCGGCTTGTGGCGTGGCGGCATCGGCACCACGTGGGAGGCCCGGGTCAAGCTCAACTGCCTCACCGACGGAGCCTGGCCGGCGTTCTGGCTGCTCAATGACGACCCGGTCCGCGGGGGCGAGGTCGACCTGGTGGAGTGGTACGGCAACCGGGATTGGCCGTCGGGCACCACCGTGCACGCGCGTCTGGATGGTGAGTCGTTCGCCACCGACCCGCATCCGATCGACAGCGCCTGGCACACCTGGCGGATGTCGTGGACCCCGCAGGGTATGTACTTCTGGAAGGACTATGCCCCGGGCATGGAACCCTTCTTCGAGGTGCCGGCAAACTCGTTGCAGGACTGGCCTTTCAACGATCCGGGCTACACCTTGGTGCCGGTGTTCAACATCGCCGTCGGCGGCTCGGGGGGCCGCGACCCGAGCGGTGGCAACTACCCGGCCGAGATGTTGGTCGACTGGATCCGCGTCTTCCAGGGTTGAGTTTTCGGGCCTCAGGGTGAGATTGCCCGCCGCAGCTTGCCCGCCGGCGGTGGGTGTAGCGCCGAGGCCATCTCGGACAGCGTGACGGGCGGCGTGACCAAGCTGTGCCACGGGTAGCGGTCGCGGGTGCGGTCGAGAAAGTCCACGGCACGCCGTAGATGCCGGGGCTCGTAGTTGTGTACCCCGGTGATCGTCAACCACTGCCGCACCACGGTTTCCGGATCCACTGCCAACGGTGGCCCAGGCGTGACGGACCCGGCCAGCACCAGGGTGCCGCCGATGTCCAGACGGGCCAAAGCGGCGGCAACCGCGATGGTCGCACCGGTGTAGTCGATGGCCACATCGACCGGGGCGTCATCTGCGGGGCGTCCACCGAACATCGACACCGCCGCCAACCGGTCGGCGTCGATATCCACCGCCTGTACCCGTGCCCCGGCCTCGGCGCACGCCGCCACCGCGGTGAGCCCCAACATGCCTGCCCCACCGATCAGTACGCGCCGTCCGGACAGGTCACCGGCGGCCTCCAGCGTGGCCATCACCGTCGCGGTGGCACATGCCGCCGGCGCCGCGACCGCATCGGACAGCGTCTCGGGAACCACGGCGATCGCGGTGCCGCGCGGCAGAACCACATGTGCGGCATAGGAACCCGACAGCGGCCAGTCTCCGTCGAACGGTTCGTGGCCCACCTTGCGCACCGACTGACATTTGGCGCTGCGCCCGGACCGGCAGCGCCGGCAGGTGCCGCAGGCCACCGTCACTGACCAGATGACGCGTTGGCCCACTTGAACATTCGCGTCGCGGCCGACACCGACAACCTCGCCGACCGCCTCATGACCGAGGACCGACGGGCACGCCGCGGGGCGCCGGCCGGACACGGTGTGCAGATCACTTCCGCACACCGTCGCCAACCGGACGCGCACCAGAACCTCGCCGGCGCCGAGTTCGGGAATCGGCACCGTTCTCAACTCGATGTCCGAGGCGCCGGTCCAGACCGCGGCCACCGTCACACCAGGCGCGAACGAATCCACCCCGACAACCTTTCGATGGCGTAGACGATGACGAAGATGACGATGACGATGGCCCCGGCGACGTCGAAGTTCAGCGCGCGGATCGACTCGAACAGCAGGTATCCCACGCCGCCGGCGCCCACGATGCCCAGGATCGTCGAGGTCCGCACATTCACGTCGAACAGGTACAGGCTGGAGCCGACCATGGCGGGCATGGCTTGCGGAATCACCCCGGCGAACAACGTCTTCCACCAACCGCCGCCCACGGACCGGATTGCCTCCAGCGGTCCGGGATCGATCTCCTCGACCGCGTCGGCGACCAGTTTGGCCAGGAAGCCGACCGACCCGATGGCCAGCGCGCACGTTCCGGCGATCGGACCGAGACCCAACGCGGCGACGAACACCACGGCCAGGACCAGTTCGGGCACCGCCCGCACCGCCAGGATCCAGGCCCGCGCCGCCCAGTACACCGTCGGATGCGGAGTGATGTTGCGGGCCGCCAGGATTCCGACGGGGATCGACAACACAATGCCGATCGCCGTGGACACCACCCCGATCGCGACGGTTTGTCCGGCGGCGGTGAACAATTCGCTGCCCAGCGCCGAAAAGTTGGGCGGGATCATCCGGGTGAACACCTCGATGGCCGGCCCGATCCAGATGATCAGGGCTATGGGGCTGACCTTGAGCACTACCAGGGAGGCCAGGCAGACCCCGGCCAGGGCACCGCCGAACACGAACCGGGCGATGCGGTCGCGGACCGGGCTCGAGTGGCCGGAGTCCAGCAACATGCGCCGGATCACGATGGACAGCAACTCCATCGCGGCAATGATCGCCAGGATGACGCAGGCGATGCCGAGCGCCCGCGGATAGATCAAGCCGCGCAAGGCATCCTGCAACGCGAAACCGATGCCGCCCGCGCCGACGAAGCCGAGCACCACCGACATACGCAGATTGATGTCGATGCGGTAGATGAACGTCGCGATCCAGGACGGGATCGCCTGCGGCACGACGGCGTTGAGCATCTCGCGGAAGTAGCCCGCGCCCGTGCTGCGCACCGCCTCGCGTGGTCCCGGATCGGTCTGTTCGATGGCATCGGCGAACACCTTGCCGAGCATGCCGACGGAATGCAGGGCCAACGCGAGGACGCCGGGGAGCACGCCGATCCCGAGGGCACGGACGAACAGCACGGCGAACAACAGGTCCGGCATGGCCCGGCAGAAGGTGATGATGGCCCGCGCCACCGCCTGTACCGCCGGATGCGGTGTGGTGTTGCGCGCGGCCAGGAAGGCCAGTGGCACCGAGACGATCGCGGCGAGCACAGTGCCCAGGACCGCCATCAGCAGGGTCTCGACGGCCAGTCCGGTGATACGTCCCGGGTCGTCCAGGCGCGGCGGGAGCATGCGTTGCAGCAGCGCCGCTACCTCGTCGAAACCGTTGAGCAGTGTCGTCGGGGCGAAGTCGATCGACCAGGCGGCGACGAGGGTGGCCAGCAGCGCGCCGAGGGTGATCAGGTGCAGCAGGCCGGGCAGCGGCGGGCGCTGGGCTGACGGCGCGGGCGGGGCCGGGCGTTCCGTGAGGTCGGTGCTCACGACGGCCGGGCCGCCGAACGTGCTGTGGGGTCGACGCGTTGGTAGATCTCCATGACGTCGTCGCGGGTCATCCCGACGGCGGGGCGGTCCAGGATCTTCTGGCCGTTGCGCAGACCCACCAGCCGGTGTGCCCACCCCAACGCGAGGTCGACCTGGTGCAGCGTGCACACCACGGTGAGCTTTTCCTCGATGCACACCCGGAACAGCAGATCCATCACCACGTCGGCATTCTCGGGATCCAACGACGCCACGGGTTCGTCGGCCAACAGCAGGCCGGGCCGCTGCATCAGGGTCCGCGCGATCGCGATGCGCTGCTGTTGACCGCCGGAGAGGGTGTCGGCCCGCCGGTCGGCGTAATCCGCCAGACCGACTCGGTCCAAATGTCCCAAGGCTTCGGCCCGCATGGCCTTCGGGTAGGTCAACGCGCCGTAGCGGGGGAGTCGGAGTTGTCCGAGCCCGCCGATCAGGACGTTCTCCAGACAGCTCAACCGTCCGACCAGGTTGAAATGCTGGAATACGAAGCCCACATTGCGGCGCAGTGCACGTAGTTGTTTGGCTGACGCGGTATCGACTTGGGTACCACCGACTTCCACGCTGCCGGAAGTGACCGGCTGCAGTCCGTTGAGGCAGCGCAGCAGGGTGGATTTGCCCGAGCCGGACAGGCCCAGCAGCACCAGCATCTCGCTGCGCCGGACCTCGAGGCTGACCCGGTCCAGTGCCAGGGTGTCCCCGAAGCGTTTGGTCACGTCGCGGGCGAGGACGACGAGATCGTCACCCGCGACTGGATGGTGGGGGTCAGGGGTGCTCACGGGTTGTCAGCCCTTGCACTTCTCGGAGCCGGTGACATCGCAGACGTGACGCACTCCGTCGTAGTCGGCATCTTTGGCCGGCGCGAAACCCCAGGCGCGTTCGTCGGTCATCCGGCACGCGTCACCTTGGCAAAAGCCTTCTGCCTCAAGGTTGGCCACGTTGGCCTTGTCGGTGAAGATCGTCTTGAGTTTGTCGATGGCCGCGCTGCCCAGCGAGTCGTTGGCGGCGGCCACCGAGCCGGCGATCATCTCCGATTTCCAGATGGTCTTGAGTTGGCCGGGCTTGAGATCGCCCTTGGCGACCATGGTCTTGTCGACCATGGTGTCGAACGCGAAGCCGGCGTCGCAGTCACCGTTGGCGATCGCGAGGGCTGAGGAGTCATGTCCACCGGCGTAGATCGGGGACATGGCCGAGGAGATGTCGGCTTCGGAACCGGACTTGATCACGCCGGCCTCGATCAGCCCGGCGGTCGGGTAGAGAAATCCCGAGGTGGATCCGGGGTCGACGAAGCACACCTTCTTACCGGCAAAGTCCGTGAGGCCGTTGATGTTCGATTCGTCGGCGCGGGCCAGGCCGTAGGACTGGTAGCCGGGTTGGGCGCCCGGCTCCTGGATCACCGCACCGACCGGGGTGATCTTGGCGCCGTTGACGCCGGCCACCACGTAGGCGAACGGTCCGAAGAACGCGAGGTCGACGTTGTCGGCGATGATTCCCTCGACCACCCCGGCGTAGTCGGAGGCCTGGACGAACTCGACCTTGGCGCCGGTCTCCTTCTCCAACAGCTTGATCAGCGGTTCGTAACTGGCCTTGAGATCGGTGGAGTTCTCGGCCGGAATCGCCGCCAAGGTCAGGGTCTGTGGAAAGCCCTGAGCGGTCGTGGCCTCCGAGCCCTCAGAACTCGAGCACCCGGACAGTGTGAGGGCGGCGCTGGCGGCGACCGCGGCAGCTGCGGTACAGGCGGTGCGGAACATCATGGCGCGCGGGACCTTTCGGGGTGGGAACGATTGACGGGCAGGGCCCCGCGGACGGGGTTCTGCCACGCCCCACACCCTGTGGGTTGGTCTATACCAACTGGTGCACCGAAGGGGGCCGCGAGGTTAACAACATTGAACGTCTTTGGTCTAGTGGTCCGTCTGCGATTTGATCTGGTTAAGAGTGGCTCTGCCGCGTTGGACTTTGGCGATGATGTCCTCGGCGGTGGCTTTCCAGATGAAGGGCTTGGGGTCAGCGTTCCAGTG